>JACMLI010000611.1 GCA_014379705.1 Gemmatimonadaceae bacterium | reverse complement strand
TGCCTGGGGGGCCGGGCCTGGGGCGACCTCGGGCGCGGCGCCACCCTGGCGACCCCCGCCCATGCATCCCCGTGCGGACATCGGATCGACGCCCGCTTCCTTGTACAGCGCCTGCGACTGGTCCCGCATGGCGGCGAAGTCGATCTCGCCGGCCATCATCTTCTGGCGGAGGTCCTGCAGCTTCTTCGCGACGTCGGGCTTCTTCGCCATCGCCTCGCGGACCTTGGCGCACTCGGCCTCGCTGACCTGCGGCGCCTGGCCCTGCGCGCCCTGCGAGTCGAGGGCGACGTCTCCCGGCATCATGCGCATCCCGCGCGGGGGCCCTCCCATGGACGGCAGGCCTGCCTCCTGTCCGCGTCCGCCGCGATTCGTACCACCGAACTGCGCCATCTGGACCTGGATCGAGGCCGCGACGCTGTCGCCGGAGAGGCCGAGGGCGCCGGCGAGCATGGGCGCCTCGCGGGCCGTGCGGATCGCGTCGTTAGGCACGGAGAGGACGTTTTCGCGCCGGTCGACGAGGACGGAGGCCTCGCCGTTCATGCCCGGGCGCAACAACCCCTCGCGATTCTCGAGGTTGATCAGCACGGGAAACATCGTCACGCTCTGCTGGATGATCGCCTGCGGCTCGATCTTCTCGACGACGCCGTGGAAGGGTCGATCCGGAAACGCGTCGACGGTGACCGTGGCCTGCTGTCGCGGCGACACGCTCCCGATGTCGGTCTCGTTGAAGAGCGCGCGCATGCGCACCTTCGTCAGGTCCGCCATCTTGAGCAGCGTCGTGCCGCCGCCCACGCCGCTCGTGGCCGAGGTGATGACCTGGCCGAGCGAGACGGTCTTCTCGATGATGGTGCCGTTGTTCGGCGCCCTCACGGTCGCGTCGTCGAGCCGCTGCTGCGCCAGGTCGAGCGAGGTGCGGGCGCGGATGACGGCGGCCTGTGCGTTGGCGTAGTCCAGTTGCGCGGTCTCGTGCTCGGTGGCCGTGGTGATGCGCTGGCCGAAGAGGTCGTCGGCGCGTTTCTTTTGTGCTTCCGAAACCTGAAGCCGCGCCTCGGCAGCATTGAGGTCGGCCTTGGCCTGGTCGAACTGGTTCTGGACGTCGCGCGTCTCGAGCTGCATGAGCAGTTCGCCGCTGCGGACCTGGCTTCCCGTCTCGACCGTCATCTGCACGATCTGCCCGGAGGACTTGGACTTCACTTCGACAACGTTGATCGGCTCGACGGCGCCGGAGGCCGTGGCGTCGAGGACGATGGTGCGCCGCGCCACCGGGGCCGTCCGGATGGACACCGTCTGTACCTCTTCCTTCGCGCAGGCAAGGAAGACAACAGGCAGGGCGATGGCGAGGAGCAGCGCGCGATTCACGTTGGCGTTCAGGGAGGGGGGCATGGGGTGCCTCAGGGGAGGTCGCGGCCGACCAACGCTTCGATCTGGGCCCGGGCGGACCTTGCCTCGTACCGCGCCTGGATGAGGCTGAAGCGAGATTGGTTGAGCGTGCTTTGCGACGTGAGCACGTCGAGCAGCGTCGACGCGCCTAACGAGTACCGCTGGTTCTGCACCCGCAGGTCCTCCTCGCCGGCCTCGACCGATGCGAGCTGGATCGCGATTCGCGCTTCGGCGAGCCGGAGAGAGCCGAGGAGCGTGGTGAGCTGCTGTTCCGTCGTGAGGCGAGCGTCCCGGAGCTGCGCCTGTGCGTTGTCGAGCGCGACGTCGGCGCGGGTGATGTTCTCCTCGCGCTGCAGTCCGTTGAAGATCGGGTAGTTGAGCGTCAGCCGGAGGGAATTCTGCCCGCCGTATTCCCCGGCGATCGGCTCGAAGCCGGTAGCGGGGCGATTTCCGCTCAAGCCAAAACCGAGGCTGAACGTCGGCATGTATGGCGTCTTCGCCGCCCTGATCGCGGACTGCGAGGCGCGGATCTGCGAGCGCGCCGACGCAACGGTCGGAGACTCCTCGACCCAGCGCAGGAGCTGGGCGCTGTCGATCGCAACCGTCGGGATCGCCTCGAGTTCGTTGGCATCCGCCGTCACCTGGAAGGTCGTGCCGACCAGTCGCGTCAGGTTTGCGTTCGCCACCCGGAGGTTGTTGTCGGCCTGCAGGACCGCTAACTGCCCGTTGCCGACGGCGATGATCGACCGCAGCGAGTCAGACTTGGTCGCGGCACCAGCGGCGAGCCGGGCATTCGCGGCCTTCAGCTGTTCCTGGGCCTGCGCCACCTGCGCTTCCGCCGCTGCCCGGGACTCGCGAGCCGCGAGGATATTGAAGAATTGCTGCTTGACCTCGAGCGCCACGCGGTAGTCCTGCAGCCGCTGGTTGAACTCGGCGGCACCCTGGTTGGCTTGCGCGCTTCGATAATTGTACCAGCGACGCCCACCATCGAAGATCTCGATGTTGCTTTGGAGTCCACGCGAGAAATTCCACGGGAACTGAATGCGGTCGAGGCCACCGCCGGGATTGGTATTGCTTCCCGAAGACCGCGTGCCGCCCGCGTTGATGCTCAGGGTGGGCAGGAACGTTCCGAACGCGGAGCGCGTGGCTGCGTCGCTGGACCGGACCTGTCCACGTGCGGCGATCGTCAGTGGTGAATTGAGCCGGGCAAGTCGGATGGCTTCGGTCAAAGAAAGAGGTCGGGCGCCGCCTTCGGCGACGCCCTGACCGTGCAGTGCCATCGGAACGAGTAATGCAAGAAGGAGACGTCTCATTCGGTGTCGGATCCCTTCCGTGTGGAATCACTGAGTTCCCGGAGCATGGCCTCGAACTCCTGCTTCTGCTCCTGGGTGAGGACGCGGCGCATCTGCTCGCGCGCGTCCTGCTTGATGGAATCCATCTGGGGGCGGATCGGGGCCATCGCCTTCTTGTACTGCGCGGACCGGTTGTCGAGGATGGAGTCGATGCTGGCGCTCTGCGACGGGTCGAGGCCCAGGCGCTGGGCCATCATCTCGACCACGGGGTTCGCGCCACGCGTCGTACACACCTGGTCACGCTTCATGATGCGGTTGGCACTGAACCCCAGCACGCCTCCCGTGAGGAAGGTGCCGAGGAGGAACGCCATGGCTACGTTCTTGGATTCGCGCATGGGTGCGTGCCTTAGTGGGTGAGGAGATAGCGCAGCGTCTGGTCGCGCTCACGGTGCGGGGGCGCGTCGCGCTCGGAGAGCACGGGCACCTCGCTGGAGGCGTCGAACAACTCGCGATATGCCATCCGCTCCTGCGCCGCCTGCGTCTGCCACGAGGCGATGCCCGCGAACAGGATTGCCACCGCCGCCGCAGCGACACCGAGCCGCACCCACCCCGGGAACCAGGAATACCACTCGCGCGTGGCCTCGGTGCGAACGCGACCCATGATGCGCTCCTCCAGGGACGCCCAGTAGGCGTCGTCCGCGGGTGGCGCGAGGTGAGCCTGCAGGGCGCGCTGGAGCTCGTCGTCGCTCCACTCGTGGGCATTGCCCGGAATGATCTTCATAAATGACTCCGTATCCCGCTCAATGCCTGGCGAAGCCGGGCGCGGGCATGATGCAAGTCTGAACGTGCCGTTCCCTCGGGGATCCCGAGCATGCGGCCGATTTCCGAATGTTTGTAGCCTTCGACATCGTGCAACACGATCACCGAGCGTTGCCGCTCTCCCAGCTGGTTGAGCGCCCCATCGAGGCGCCGACGCAGTTCATCCGATTCCCCCGGGTCGCGGAACGGCGACGCGAGTGTGTCGGACAAAGCATCGGCATCGCGCACCTTCTTCCGGCGCGTGATGTCCAGCGCGGCATTCGCGACGATGCGATGCAACCACGCGCCGAAGGCCTGGTCGGGAAGGAAACGATCCAGCGCACGAAAGGCGTGCAGGAACCCTTCCTGAACCGCGTCCTCCGCGTCCTCGTGCGTCAGCACGATCGACCGCGCCACCGCGTACGCGCGCCGCTGGTGCAGGCGAACGAGCGAAGCGAAGGCCTCGGTGTCTCCGCGCTGGGCGGCGACCACAAAGGCATGCTCCTGCATACGATCCTGCGCGTCACGCATCGGCCACGACCGCGTGGGGACGGCGTGTGGACGTGCAAAAATCGGCGCGATGGCAGTGGTCACGGTTGCTCAGCGTATCGTCACTCCTAGAACGCGGCCGTCTCGCTCAGTGTTGGGTGAAAGCTGCCTCATTCCGGAACGGCGGGCGAGCCAGTGAGGCCAAGGCGCTCTGCGTCGGCTTGCATGGCCCCGATGACGAAGGCGATATGGGCGTCGAGTTCGACGCCAAGGTCGGCCGCTCCGTTAATGACGTCTTCGCGGTTGACCCCGCGTGCGAAGGCCTTGTCCTTCATCTTCTTCCGGACCGACTTCGCGTCGACTTCGTGGACGCTCCGGCTGGGCCGGACCAGGGCGGTGGCGGTGACCAGCCCGGTCAGCTCATCGACGGCGAAAAGAGCCTTGGCCATCAGGCTCGCCCGCGGTACCCCAGAGTAGCTGGCGTGGCCCAGGATCGCTTCGAGGACGTCCTCTGGGTAGCCGAGGGCTCGCAAGTGCCTCACCCCCTCGGCCGGGTGCTCCTGATCCGCGCTGTGCTGGGCGTTGGGCCAGCGTTCATAGTCGAAGTCGTGCATCAAGCCCGCGAGGCCCCAGCGCTCTTCGTCCTCCCCGAAATGGCGGGCATAGGCCCTCATGGCGGTCTCGACGGAATACATGTGCTTGCGGAGGGACTCGCCGGCCGTGAATTCGCACATCAGGGCGTGGGCAGCGTCCCGGGTCGGGAGGGACATCGAGGGGTGGGGTAGGGGCCACGAGTGACAGAAAACAAATCTTCCCTGACAGGGTCGTCCAAACCAGAGTCCGCAAGCGATTGTCGAAGGGTCACCACTCAACAAAGAGCCACCATGCGATCAGGTGCCCTGATATTGCTCGCCCTCCCGGCAACCCTCTCCGCCCAGCGGCAGGAGTACACGCTCAGGGGAGCGGATGTCGCCATGTACAACGTGGCGGGGGTCCTGAAGGTCGAGGGCGGGACGGGGGATGCTGTGCGGATGGAGGTCAATCGGATTGGGCCGGACGCTGCCAGGCTGAAGGTCGAGGTCGGGCAGGTCCGTGGGCGGGAGACTCTGCGAGTCATCTACCCCGACGATCGCGTCGTCTACAACGGCGGGCAGTCCACGCGGCGATGGTCGGGCCGCAACATCACCCGCCTCCGGGTTGCCGAGGACGGCACGTTCGAGCAGGGGAGGGATGGCTGGCGGGGAGAGGAGATCGAAGTGGTCACCAGTGGCAGCGGGCTCGATGCCCATGCGGACATCCGGGTCATCGTGCCGCCGGGGAAGTCCATCGACCTCCACCTGGCAGTCGGCGAGGCGTCGGTCAGCAATGTCGACGGTGACGTCCGGATCCATGTCCAGGCCGCGTCCCTGACGAGTTCGCGCACGAAGGGGCGCCTGGAACTCGACACGGGGAGCGGTGAGGTGACGGTGACCGACGCCGAGGGGGACGTCATCCTCGACTCGGGCTCGGGGAGCGTGACGGTGACCGGCGTGAAGGGCCGGCAGCTCAAAATGGACACGGGGTCCGGTGGCCTGAGCGCGTCCACGATCGAGGTCGATGACCTGGGGCTGGACACCGGCTCCGGGCGGGTGGTGTTGCGTGCCGTGAAGGCCCGCGACCTGAGCGTTGACACGGGGAGTGGATCGGTGGAGATCGACCTGCTGAGCGACGTGGACCAGTTGACGGTCGACACAGGCTCGGGGGGAGTCACGCTCGGTGTGCCGGCGTCACTCGGCGCCGAGTTGTCGATCGAGACGGGGAGTGGGGGGATCGACGCTGACATTCCACTGACGGTGCGTCGCAGCGGCCGCCGCAGCCTCGAGGGGAGCATTGGCGACGGCAAGGGCCGGATCCGCATCGAGACCGGCTCGGGGGGCGTTCGCCTGCGTTCGTCTCGGTAACGCAAGCGGAGAGGGGCCGCATCCCGGTGGGATGCGGCCCCTCAAGCGTTCCGTCCGCTACGCAAAGCGTCAGTGTTTCTCCGCAGCCGGCGCGGCGCCCTCGGCCTTGTGTGACGCGAACTTCGCATTGGTCAACTTGACGATCGCGAAGCACATCACGAACAGCGCGAGGGCGGTGATGATGAGCCCGCGGAACGCGGCCGGCTTGTCGTCGGGCTGGACCTGGGACATGGGAAGGAGTCCGGAGTTGGAAGGGACAGCGGAACGGGTCAATCGACCTTGGCGCTCACGAGTTCGTCGTTCTGGCGGATCTGGGAGATCACGTCGAGGCCCTTGGTGATCTGGCCGAAGACCGTGTGCACGCCGTCCAGGTGCCGCGTGTTCTGCTCGCTCAGCACCATGAAGAACTGGGAGCCACCGGTGTCCTTGCCCGCGTGGGCCATGGAGAGGGCGCCAATCTTGTGCTTGTGGGGGTTTCCCTTGGTTTCGCACTTGATGGTCCACCCGGGACCGCCCGTGCCTACGGGTCCCTTGGCGTGCTCCCCGCCCTTTGAGAAGGGATCGCCACCCTGCACGACGAAGTCGGGGATGACTCGGTGGAACCTGGTGCCGTTGAAGTAGCCGTCGTTGGCGAGCTTCTCGAAATTCGCGACCGCGATGGGAGCTTCCGTGTCGTAGAGATCGGCGACGACGGTGCCTCGCGACGTCTCGATGGTCAGTGTCTTCATGCTGGGGCTGGCGGTTGGCTGGTTGCAGGTCGCTGCGCGGGCAGCGTGCGAGTCAGGCGGTCCGGACGTCGACGCCGGGCGCCTGCGCGCCTGCCCGGAAAGTAAGGCCGGGCGGCGCGGGCCACCACTACACGAGCGACGACGGGCAGATGGTGTTGAGGGGGCAGATTTCGCACTTCGGTCGGCGGGCGTCGCAGATCCGCCGGCCATGCCAGATGAGCAGGTGCGAGAGCAGGGTCCAGCGGTCGCGGTCGAAGAGGGCCATGAGGACCTGTTCGACCTTCACCGGGTCGGTCTCACTCGTTAGGCCGAGGCGGATGGCGAGGCGCCCGACGTGCGTGTCGACGACGACGCCCTCATTGATTCCGAAGGCATTCCCGAGGACGACGTTCGCCGTCTTCCGTCCGACGCCGGGGAGCACGACGAGTTCCGGCATCGTCGAGGGCACGTGGCCCCCATGACGTCCGGTGATCTCCGTGGCCGCACCCTGGATGGACTTGGTCTTCGCCCGGAAGAAGCCCGTGCTCTTGATGACTTCCTCCACGGCGGCCGGCTCGGCGGCGGCCAGGGCCGCAGGATCCGGCCAGCGGTTGAACAGCACGGGCGTCACCATGTTCACCCGCTTGTCGGTGCACTGCGCGGAGAGGATGGTGGCGACGAGCAGTTCCCAGGGCGAGCGGAAGTCGAGTTCGCAGTGCGCGTCGGGATAGAGCGCTATCAGGCCGTTCCAGATGGCGTCGGCGTGAGCGCGCAGGTCCTTCTGCTGGGGGCGGGCTGCCCGCTGTTTGCGGCGTGCTGGAACTGTTTGCTGCGTGCTGGGGCCGCGTCCAGGTGGGGCGGCCTTCAGGGCTTTTGGCTTTCCGGCAGCAGGAGGTGGGCCCTTCGTGGCGGCCCGGCCGGGCTTGCGCTGAGACAGGGGCTGTCGCGGTCCGTTACCACCCTTGGCCATCGTGTGATCCCTGGTTGCTTCGCGCGGGAATATGCGCGAGGCCGCAGTCGCCACAAAGGCGAGGGAGGGATCAACGACACGGGGCTCCGGCCTTCGCCGGAGCGACGAGACTCGCGGGGGCTCCAGCTTTGGCTGGAGCGAGGGCGTCAGGAACCGGGTTGCGCGACGACGCCGGCGTACAGGCGCACCTGGTCGATCATCTCGTGCAGCTGACGTTCCGTGGAGTCGATCTCCTCGGCGGCTTCGGTGACCTCGAGCAGGCCGGCGCGCATGGACGTCGCGACCTTGTTGAGGTGGCGGATATTCTCGAGCACTTGCTCGGTGAGCATTCGCAGGCTGTGGAAGCGGCGCTGGTCGGAGCGGGCGCGGGCGAAGCGGAGCTGCAGGTCGCTCTCCGAGAGTTCGCGGGCGTAGCGCAGCACGTCGTCGGCGGACTGGCCGGGGATCGCCCCCTGATCGCGAATCCCGTCGTCCTCCCACGCCTCATCGGTGAACCAGAGATGGCCCACGTGTTCGATCCCGTCGTTCACCACTTCGATCGACACGTTGAATGACCGGCCGTCCACGTCCAGGCTCGTGACGTGCAGCTCCTCCTTCTGACCAACGCTCGTCATGGGGACTACCTCGGGCATTCAGGAGGTTTCGCGCAGGAATTGCTCGATCGCGCCGAACAGCGTATCGGGTTGCTCCACGTACGGCACATGTCCGCTCGCTTCAAGGACGACGCAACGGGCGAGCAAGGCACGCGCCACGGCAAGCGACGAATCCGCGGGGATAGGATCATGCCATCCGTGTACGAGAAGTGTCGGCACCTTCATCACGCGCTCCAGTTGCGGCACGAGGTCGAAGTCGCCGAGGCTCTCCCAAACAGATTGCTGCACGCGGCCGGTGACGCGGAAGGGGGTGAGGTCGCGCGCGCGCCGCGGGTCGGCGAAGTATCCCGCGACGGACAACTCGAACATGCGCTGCCGGTATGCCGCGGGATCCGACTCCCGGAGCCCCGACGCCGCGAGCTCGTCGCGCAGCGCCTGGACGTTCGCGCTCCCCTGCCGTTCCTGGAACGTGCGCTCGAAGGTCTCGCGCCAGCCGCGATTGACCGGCGCGGGGTCGATGAGGACGAGTCGTGACGGGCGCGGGAGCCGTCCTTCGCCCGCGGCGATGAGGTAGAGCAGCGCCAGCAGGCCGCCCCACGAGTAGCCGACGAGGGTCAACGGCTCCAGCGAAAATTCCGCGATGACGGCGGCGAGGTCCTCGACCTGTACCTGCCAGGTGACGGGCGTCGGATCGTCGGTGCGGGAACGGCCGCCGCCGCGCTGGTCGTAGAAGAGCAGGTCGTGCGCTGCGCCGAGGCGAAGCATCTGCGGGAGGAGATAGTCATGGCTCGCCCCTGGACCACCGTGCAGGACGAGGAGCTGGTCGGCTCCCTCCTTGCCGTGCCGGGCCCAGTAGAGAGGCACGCCGGTGGTTTTCGTTGAACCTTCGGAGCGGGGGGCGGGTATCTGTTGCGGCATGGGAGGAAGGTAGGGGGGCGCCACCTCGTCATCGACAGCCGACGCCGGGGAGGTACTCCCCCCGATAGTCCCTGGCATCCCCCGGCGGCGTGCTGCCGTCAGGGTGACGCCGATGGTAACGTCATAGAGCGGCGGATGCGCGCCGGAAGCCCCCCCTGAGGTAGCGAATCATGCGTGCTCTTATTGTCCTTTCGTTTGCCATTGTCTCCACCGTCCCCCTCGTGGCCTTCGGCCAGGCGAGCGATCCCGACAAGCACGTAAAGGACGGCGGCGTGCTCGTGAAGGGCTGGGCGGGCCGCGTAGACCCGCAGGCCGAGAAGCGCGGCTCGAAGATCACCGACGCGAAGTTCGCAGACCTGGCCGGGGGCTGGCACGTCACGGCAGGTCCCGCGGCGATCTATTGGAACGCTGCGAACGCGGGCACCGGAGCCTACACGGCGAAGGCGACCTTAACGCAGCTCAAGCCGACCGAACACGCCGAATATTACGGGCTCTTCATCGGTGGGTCGAAGCTCGATGGGCCGCTCCAGAACTACCTGTATTGCGCCATTGCTGGCAACGGCACGTTCACGGTCAAGCACCGCGTCGGCGGCGAGGTGCATGAACTCGCCGGGCGCACGGCGAATGCGGCGATCAAGGCCGTGGACGCCACGGGCAAGGCGACGAACCAGGTGGGCTGGAGGGTGACGAAGGAGCGCACGTCGTGCCTCGTGAATGGCACCGAGGTGTGGAGCTATGCGAGCCCGTCACTCGTGGGCGAAGGAAAGCTCGAGAGCCTCGATGGCATCGTGGGCATCCGCGTGAACCACAATCTCGAAGTGCAGGTGAGTGGGTTCGCGGTCGGCAAGGGCTGACGCTTCGTCGCTTCGTCGAAGGCCCGAGCCTCGTGGGCGTTTGCGCGAATGCCCACGGGAACGACGCGGGGCACCGGCCTTCGCCGGTGCGACGGCATCAGGAACTTCGTGCGTACTCGAGCCATCAGACCTTCTTGCGTACTCGAGGCATCAGGAACTTCGTGCGTACTCGAGCGCTGCCCGCACCGTGCGCACGTGGGCCTCGACCGTCGTCGCGATGTCGTGCCCGTAACCACCCGCGATCGTGATCACCACCGGGATGCCAACCTCGCGACACGCGCGCAGCACCATGTGATCGCGCCGCGCGAGTCCCTCGTGGGTCATCGCGAGGCGACCGAGGCGATCGTACTCATGGGCATCGGCGCCGGCGAGGTAGAACGCGACCTGCGCACGTGACGCGTGCAGCACGCGTGGCAGCGCGTCGGCGAGCAACTCGAGGTACACCTCATCCCCCGTGCCGTCCTCCAGCTCAACGTCGAGGTCACCCGGCACCTTGTGAAAGGGATAGTTGCGGCGCCCGTGCATGCTGAACGTGTAAACGCGATCCTCGCCGGCGAACACCGCGTGGGTGCCGTTCCCCTGGTGCACGTCGAGGTCAATGATCGCCACGCGTTCGACGCGCCGCGTCGCGAGGAGTTCACTCGCCGCAATCGCCACGTCGTTGAAGACGCAGAAGCCCTCCCCGTGATCGGGAAACGCGTGATGCGTTCCCCCCGCGAGGTTCATCGCGATGCCGTGTGTGAGCGCCGCTGCCGTTGCCTCGAACGTCCCCCCTGCGGCGCGGAACGAGCGCTCCACCAGGCCATCGGACCAGGGAAAGCCGAGTCGTCGAATGGCGGCCTTGTCGAGCGTGCCGTGCACAAGTCGATGGAGGTACTCCGGCGAATGCACGCGCAGCACCGCGTCAACCGGTACGCGCTCGGGGTCGTGCAGCGTGTCGACGTCGACCAACCCTTCCGCGAGTACGCGATCGCGAAGCAAGGCGTATTTCGCGATCGGGAATCGATGGCCGTCAGGAAGGGGGACGGCGAAGCGGGCCGGGCTCCAGACGTGAAGGGGCATGGCGCCCCCTCAGCCCCCGCGTCGACCCAGCGTGACCTTGAACGTGAGCCGCTCCGTTCCGCGTAACACCACGACCGTGACCTCGTCGCCGGGCTTCTGGCCGTAGAGCGCATCGGAATACGATTGCAGGTCGGTCACGGTGGCTCCGGCGAACTCCACGACGACATCTCCCGACTTGATCCCCGCCTTCTCGGCCGCCGAGCCGGGCGACACGCCGCCCAGTCGCAACCCGGGGATGTCGCTCGCCCCCATGTCCGGGACCGTCCCCATGGACGGCAGCGGTCCCCCGCTGCGAGGCGCGGCCGCACGC
>JACMLI010000610.1 GCA_014379705.1 Gemmatimonadaceae bacterium | reverse complement strand
GGGCCGGCTGCGGTGGCGCGCTCCAGGCGGCAAGGCGCCGGGGAGGGCCGCGCTGGCGACGTTCGAGTTCGCGCACGGATGGCTGATCCTTACCGAGGCGGGCACCAAGCGGCGGGCGTCGTTGACCTGCGTGCGCGGCCGCGACGCGTTGCGCGCGATCGACCGTGGTGGCCTGGAGGTACTCGACGCCACGCGGGCGCAATTCGCCGGCCCGCTGCGACGCGAGAACCACACGCTCAAGCGATCGCTCACCGATCCGCGGCTGTTCAGCGGGATCGGCAACGCGTACTCCGACGAGATCCTGCACCACGCGCGCCTGTCACCGCTCCTGACGACCGCGAAGATGACCGAGGAGCAGCTGGACCGGCTGTATGCCTCCACGCTCCACGTCCTGCGGCTGTGGATCGACCGGTTTCGCGCCGAAACGGGCACTGGATTCCCCGAGACCGTCACGGCGTTCCGCGAGGGGATGGCCGTGCACGGGCGCTACGGCCAGCCCTGTCCCGATTGCGGCTCCCCCGTGCAGCGAATCCGCTACGCGTCGAACGAGACGAACTACTGCGCGCGCTGCCAGACTGAGGGACGGTTGCTCGCCGATCGGTCCATGTCTCGCCTGCTCAAGGGGGACTGGCCGAAGTCCATTGATGAACTGGACGGGTAGGGGGACGGGTGGACGGGATGGACGGGTTGCGGGCTCGTCGCTCCGGCGAAGGCCGGAGCCCCGCGTCGTTGTCGTGGGCATTCGGGTAAACGACACGGGGCACCGGCCTGCGCCGGTGCGACGGACGATCGACACGGGGCACGGGCCTGCGCCGGTGCGACGGGGACGCGCCTAACGGCGACCGGCGACGATGACGAACTCCCCCGGCACGGCGTAGCCGTTGTCCTGGCGGTATGGCGCGATCGAGTCGAGGTATTCGCGATGAGCGTCCTCGCGCACCGTGTCGTCGAAGCGGGAGTAGGCGAGTGCCACGGGGCCGCCGCGAAAGGCGGCACCGATCGCATCGTCGTCGGAGGCATACGCGAGCTCCGTCGTCAGCCGCACCTGCTCGACGTCGTGCAGCCCGGTGGCGATGAAGAGGTCCGCCAGCGTGTCCCCCGTGCCCAAACTGAAGAAGAGCGGGCACGCCTCGCTGGCAATGCGCCGCTCGACGATCGGGAAGATCTCCGCCCATCCGCACGCGCGACGGGCCCCCCAGACGGCGGCCACCATCCGTCCCGCGGGTCCAAGCACGCGATGCATCTCGGCGACCGCGCGCTCGGGATGCGGGACGTACATGAGGCCGAGCGCGCTCACCGCGAGGTCGAAGTGCGCCTCGGGAAAGTCGAGCTGCTCGGCGTCCATGCGATGGAACTCGACCGGCACGTCCGTGCGTTCGGCAGCGGCAGTCGCCTGGTCGATCATGCCTTCGGAGATGTCGGTCCCCACGACGTGACCCGCGGGCCCCACGGCTCGGGCGAGCGCGAACGTCACGAGGCCGGTCCCGCAGGCCACGTCGAGTACTCGCTCCCCAGGCCGCGCATGGGCGCGCTCGAGCAGGCACTCCTGGGCCGGCCGCAGCTGCTCCGCCCAGGAGGCTTCGTAGAAGTCGGCGGCGCGGTCCCAGCCATAGCGCTGGACGCGTCGCTGCAATCGTGGATCCATCGTCAGACGGTCGGTGGGTTCAGGACCACCCGTCGCTCGACGGGTACCGGATTCCTGAAGTCATCGAGGTACGAGCTGTGGCGATCGGCCATGTCCAGGACGCGAAGGACGTCGGCCTCGGGGGCTGGACTCTGGACCGTCACGACATACCGCATGGCGAGGTATCCCGGGCGCACGGACGCGTCGATCCCGAGTTCACCGCGCGCGTCATAGTCGGCCTCGACGTCGACCGTGAGGGAATCGAGCGGCACGTCGAGCCGCGCCGCCCACATCGCGTACCCGATGACAAGGCACGACCCGAGCGCGGTCCGGCCATACACTCCCGGGTTTGGGCCCGCGTCGCTGCCGCCGTACTTTGGCGTCATGCCGATGGTCATGCGCCACGGACCCTCTTCAACCTCGCAGGTGAGTCCCTCGCGCCAGGTGACGCGCGCGACCGCCGTGCCCTGCGCGATTCCCGGGCGCAACGACACCGCACGGTCGTTGCGCTCGAGCGCCGAGCGTATCCCTTCTCGCTGCTGTTCCCCCATCCGGTTCAGCCCCCGGAGCAGTAGGAGCATCCGGCGATCTGCGCCCGGTTCACGCCCCACACGCCGGAGGGAATGACATGGATCCCCGGGATGACCGCTGCTGTCCAGTCCTTGAGCGCGACTTCCGGCGTCACACCCGCCTGCCCGGAGAGGCGTCCGCTGAGGACCTGCAAGGCGACGTTGCACGCGCCGAAGATCACGCCACGGGCGAGGAGTCGATCGATCGCCATGTCGTCGGTGAGGAGCACGCCGGGCTTTGGGCGCAGGAATGGGTTGCGCACCGCGTGCGCCTTGGTCGCCGGATCGGTGATGTTCATGGCCGCGCCGATCTTGTACTTCGCCCACGCTTCGTCCCCGAGCGACAGCACGAAGCCGCCGTGCCGGAGGATGACCACGGCGCTGGCCTCGGGCAGTTGTGGTCCCTGCGAGGCGAGAAAAGTGTGCGCGTAGGCGAGTCCCCACCCGTCGTTCGGCTCGTAGATATCAGTGACCTGCCGGTACTTGCCCTTGAGCGGGGAGAGCCACCGGTCCTGCGCGGCTCCCTGAGTCTCGTCGGCGTGCGCCTCGCGCCATGCGCCGGCGCTGACGCCGATGCCTAACGCGGCCGACGCGGAGACGGCGCGCCCGAGAAAGGCGCGGCGGTTGGTGCCTTCGTCCTGGTCCTGCGGATCGTGTGACATGCCGGGGTCCTCCGGTGCGGTGAAAGCGCCGCACTGGCATAGGTGAGGGGACTGCTGGACCGGTTCCACCGAGGCGCCACGGGGCGCGCGCAATGCCGTGGGGCGTGCGGTGCACGGCTCCCGGCATGCTGAGCGCGGTTCGAGGGCTTCGCGACGCTTGAAAGCAAGAAGGAGATCGGTGGGGCAGCCAACATACGGCGAGCCGGGGCGTGGTACAAGCAAAGCGCAGGACCCCTGGCGGATCTGGAACAGCGCCTGGTCCAGCCGCTTTGTGAGCCCGGATACGAAAAGACCCCCGCTGGTCGCGGAGGCCCTCGTGTCCTGCTGGTGCCGAGCTCTAGAAATCGACGAAGCCGTCGCCTTCCTCACCACCCACCGGAGCCAGCGCACGGCTCGCCAGAGCCTTCGCCGGGCGGGCGCTGCATCGCGCCGCCTGCCGGTGCCTTGCGTGGGGCGCCGAGCCTCAGGACCGGGGATGCAGGAGACGCGTCACGGTGATGCGTGGCTCTTTCGATGGCATCGCCGTCGCTGCGGTGTCTGCCTTCACGAGGAGCGTGGTCCCATCGGGCGAGGGCACGGACGCGCCGCAGAGGGCATGGGACCACGCGAGCATCACGGTCGGGCGAGCAGTCATGAAGGACGTCATATGAGGAGATTGTCAGGGGGGGAACGACCGTACCGCTCAGGTCGTGAGGCCAAGAGTCTCGGACGTCACGCGTCGCAGCGTTGCATCGATTCGCCCTTCGTCTCCTGAGATGCATCGAACCATTAGTCATGTGCCATTTCCACATCATGTACAGGCGCTCATGATCGCCGTGACGGGCCTGATCGCGCGGCGCCGATGGCATGGGCGTGGTGCGCACCGGCATCCCGCGGGCTCCTACGACGAACCCGGCACGCGACGCTTCGCGCGCGTCCGTGCGGCGCTTCGTCCCACGGGCCTCGACGCGCACGGGGACGGCACGCACACTCCCGGTCCCCGCCTCCCTAACGACGATGCGCCCTGGAACGATCTTGCTCACCGGCCTGCTGCTCGCCGCCGTGGCCGCGACCCCGGTCGCCGAGGACCCCCGGAGCTCCGAGTGGCTCGCGCTCCTTCCCGACGGCGAGGCCAAGCGCCAGTTCCTCCTCGACTGTACCGGCTGCCACCAGTTTGACTCGCAGGTCGTGCGCCCCAACGGGCAGCCACGGACGCGCGAGGATTTCGACGCGGCCGTGACGCGCATGCTCGCCTTCTCAGGGGCGACCAGCGGATTTCCCGTCATGGGGCACGAACGCGCGGCAGGGCCGACCGCCGCATGGATCGCTCCGCTCATCACGAAGACGCCAACCGCCGCCGCGCGCCCCTCGCTCCCCGCGGGCGCGACGATCACGGAGTATGACCTGCCCGAAGCCCGGGACCTCGCCCACGACGTGGCCATCGATTCGTCCGGCAGCGTCATCGTGACCGGCATGATGACGCACGAGATGCTCGTGCTCGACACGACCACACGCCGCTTCTCGTCGATCGCCATTCCGGTGAATCGGGCGAACCCGCGCGCGGTCGAGGTGGACGGACGCGGGAACTGGTGGGTGGTGCTCGGTTCGCCGAATGCCGTGGCGAAGTTCAACGCGATGACCAGCCGTTGGGAGGTGCACAACGTGGGTATGTATGCCCATTCCGTGGCGCTCGACGCGGCGGGGAATGCCTGGGTGAATGGCCACTTCACGAAGGATCCCGTGAAGGTGACGCGCATTGCCCGCGATGGAACGCAGACGAGCTTTGACCTGCCGCGCCATCCCACCTTGAGCCGTGCACCGGGGGGACCGATTCCCTATGAAATCCGCGTTGCCCCGAACGGCATCGTCTGGGTCTCGGAGCTCGGCGGCAATCGGATCGTGTCGCTGGACCCTGTCACGAAGCGGTCGCGCGCGTTCGAGATGCCGATGACGCACAGTGGTCCGCGCCGCTTCGACATCGATCGCAACGGTGTTCTGTGGATTCCAGCCTATTCAGGGAATGAACTCCTGAAGTTCGATCCCGCGACGGGTGCGTTCACGCGCTACGCCCTTCCGATCCGCGACGGTTTGCCGTACGTCGCGAAGGTCGACGCACGGCGCGGCGTGATCTGGGTGGGCTCCGGCTCCGCCGACATCGTGTGGAGCTTCGATCCCGCGACCGCGCGCTTTACGGCCTACCCGCTGCCGAGTCGCGGCGCGATGGTGCGACACATGGCGATCGATGGTGCGGGGGACGTGTGGATTGCGTATGGAGCGTCTCCCGGACGCATTCCGTCACGCGTCGCGCGGCTGCATCCCGGGCGGTAAGCGCGCGGGGTGGTGGAGTACGACGCTGGGTCCCGGATCTGCGCTCGCGCTGCTCGCTTGTCCGGGATGACTGATGGTGTCATCCCGGTCCGGTGAGCGAAGGCGAGCCGAGAACCGGGACCCAGCGTCGTGTGGCGACGGGGTTGCGGCATCTCCCGTCCCTCCCATCCGCCTACTGTCCACCGGTCTCCCCGAACATACATTCGGGCTCCAACGCAAACCGGACCCCGCCATGCGACTCCGCTCATTCGCGGCCCTCTCTATCCTCGCAGCGTCACCCCTGGCCGCCCAGGCACCCGAAAAGCTCGACTACGCGATGCTCGGTCGCATCCGTGAGGAAGGGCTGCAGCGCTCGCAGGTCATGGAGACGCTTTCGTGGCTGGCCGACGTGCACGGGCCGCGACTCACCGGGAGCCCCGGCTTCAAGGGCGCTGGTGCATACGCGGTGGATCGGATGAACAAGTGGGGCCTCGCGAACGTCAAGTACGAGCCGTGGAGCATGGGACGCTCGTGGTCCCTCGAGCGCTTCAGTGGCCACATGATCGAGCCGCAGATCCAGCCACTCATTGGCTACCCCAAGGCGTGGACGCCGGGCACCAACGGCGTCGTCACCGGCGATGTCGTCCTCGTGATCATCAATACCGCCGCCGACATGGAGAAGGCCAGGGGCACGCTGCGCGGAAAGATCGTGCTGCCGCAACGGGCGCGTGAAGTGCGCCTCCTCGACGGACCAATCGTGCTGCGCATGGGCGAAAAGGAAAAGGCGGAGGCGGAGTCGTCGCCGGTGACGGCGGGAGCGCCAACGGGAGGGCGCCCGGGCGCCGGGTCGGGGATCACCCCCGCGCAGCTCAACAAGTTCTACCTGGACGAGGGCGTCGTCGCGGTGCTCGATCGTGGCAGCGACAGCGACATGTCCGCCGGCGGCAGCGACATGTCGTGGGAGACGCAGCGCGTCGACGGTGGCACGGTGTTCGTCGGGTCCGGTGGGAGCCGCGAGCCTAACGCGCCACCGGTGCCGGTGCAGGTGACGCTGGCGGTAGAGCATTACAACCGGATGGTGCGGATCCTCGAGAAGGGCGTTCCGGTGAAGGTGGAGCTCGACGTGCGCGTCAAGTTCCACGAAGAAACGACCCCGAACGCGTTCAACGTCGTCGCCGAGATCCCGGGCACGGACCCCGCACTCAAGGACGAGGTCGTGATGATCGGCGCGCACTTCGATTCCTGGCACGCCGGCACCGGCGCCACTGACAACGCCTCCGGCAGCTCGGCGATGATGGAGGCGATGCGCATCCTCAAGACGCTGAACATCAAGCCGCGCCGCACGATCCGCATTGCGCTCTGGGGCGGTGAGGAAATGGGGCTGATGGGCGCGCGCGAATACGTGAAGCAGCACTTCGCCGACCCGGCCACCATGCAGCCCAAGCCCGACTGGTCGAAGATTTCGGCGTACTACAACATCGACAACGGCACGGGAAAGATCCGCGGGATCTGGATGCAGTCCAACTACGGGGTGTCGCCGATCTTCAAGCAGTGGATCGAGCCCCTCAAGGACCTCGACGTGAACACGCTCGGTCCCCGTTCAGTAGGCAGCACGGACCATGCGGCGTTCGACGCCGTGGGGATTCCCGGCTTCCAGTTCATCCAGGAGCGCCTCGAGTACAACTCGCGCACGCACCATTCGAACATGGATACGGTGGACCATGTGCAGGCTGCCGACATGAAGCAGATGGCCACCGTCGTCGCGTGGTTTGCCTACAACACGGCCATGCGGGACGAGAAGTTGCCGCGCAAGGCGACGCCGACGGCGCGCGTGGCGCAGTAGTCGGCGCCAACGCCAGACTGGCAGGGCGTTCGTTCTGCGCGATTGAAGTGGAATTACGGGAATCACGAGCAGTACGCGAAGCACGAGAGGCACGGGAAGCACCGCCATCGCGGACCCTCTCGTGCCTCCCGTGCTTCTCGTACCGCTCGTGATTCGCGTGCCTCCACCAGAGCGGCGCTACAACGCAGTCTCGTCGGAATGAGAACAGTGGCGCGTCCTCACCAGCCCCCACGACTCCCGCCCCCCGAACTGCTTCCTCCCCCCGAGCTTCGCCCGCCTCCCGAGCTGCCGGAGGAAGGCTTCGAGACACCGGCCGCCATGACGCCAACGGCTGCGGTCCAGCTTCCACTCGACCCCCCACCGGAGAAGCCGCCCCCGCCACCCATGCCGGTCCACGATGACCCGCGCCCCGAGGATGACGAGCCGCCGCCACCAAACGATGCCGTGCTGGCCATGTGCGTCGCCCGCTCGCCGCCAAAGGCACGGAACCACTTGTCCATGCTGGGACCGAGGCCGAACGCGATGAAGTACGGGAACCACTCGTCGCGCAATCGTGGCTGCTCGGCCTTGAGCTCGAGCCGGAAGTATTCACGCGCCGCACACAGCAGCTTGCGCTTGGCGATGTACTCCGGCGACTGGCGGGCGCGCGCCTGGTTCATGACACAGTTCCACATGCCGATGGCGAGGATGCACATCCCGATCAGCGTGAAATCGCCTGTACGCAGCCGCTCCGTGAAGAGCGCCGCGAGCAGCAGCCCGCTCACGATGCCCAGCGGGACGAGGAACCAGAGGGTATGTCGCCACAAGCGCACGACGCGCGTACGCCACGCCACGGCGGCGGGCACCGCGACTATCCCCAGGGCAATGCACGCGCCGATCGCGAAGGGGGCCATCACGCCATCCGCGGGATTGCGGATGGTGCCGTAGATCAGGAGTCCGACACCCATGACGACGAGGATGGCCGTCGGCCACTTGCTCGGCCTGGGCGAGGTGGCGCTCTTGCCCTCACCGCGCAGGATCGCGTCGATGCCTTCCTTGATCTTCGACGCCGGATCGAATCCCGACGTCTTGTAGCGCTCCCGGACGGACTGCGTGTCGGTAAAGCGACTGCCCGACGTGAACAGCGCATCGATCAACTGCTGCTCGTGGGCGCGCAGCACCGTGCGATCGACGAGGAGCTCCAGGTACATGACGTCGCTCTTGAACCAGCCTTTCCCCGCCGAACGCACCTCGCTCTTGAGTTTTCCCTCGCTTACGAGTCGCGCGAGCACCGCGGCCACTTCAGGACCCGCGGTGTGATCATCCCACGCGGCGCCGACGGCCTCGGGAAGGATGTGAAGCACGTTTCCCTCGAGCCACGCCGCGTCGATTGTTGAAGGAGGGAGGAGTGGTGCAAACCGGCCGATCGAACGCTCGCGGGCGATCAGCGCAATGAAGAGCAGCGCCACGACGCCGAGGAACCCGGCGGCGAGCCCCTGTCGCAGCATCGTTGACGCCCCGTAGATGACGCTTCTCGGCCGCCCTTCCCCGGCGAAACGCAGCGGAATGTTCACGGCGAAACCTTCGCCGGTTGGAACCGCAATCGGGCCGAACTCACCCGTGAAGTCGCCCGGTGCGCGCCACAGCGGATCGAGGGTGACATGCAACCGGAACTCCAGGATGGCACCGGTGCCTTCCGACGTCGCGAACTCATGGTCGAGCCGGTACCCGTCGCCCTCTGGCTGGAGGATGTTGTCGTACACGACGTCGAAGACGTACGTGCGCGCCGTCTGCTGGAACGGTGGATCCGTTGGCAGGCGGCTTCGCCATCGCAGCATCCTGCCGCTGCCCCAACTGAATTGGTCGACGTCCGAGAGATCGCCCTCCGTGAGCACGTGCTCCTGGCCGAGCGAATCGATGCGGACCATACGCTCGAGCGTGAGATCCTGGCCGAGGGCTACACGGAACCCGCGCTCCCCACCATTCCAGTCGCCAGTGAACATCATGTCCCAGCGCTCGCGCACGTGCAGTCGGCCCGCACTGTCGAGGTGCGCGGTGACGTCGATCGCGGGCCAGTACAGCTGACGCTCCTGGGCCCAGGCGGTGGGGGCAGCGAGCGTCCACAGGATCGCGAGGAGGGAGCGCCAGGTGAAGCGACGCGTCGGCGAGGAAGGGGACATGAACCGGGGGGTGGGTGATCGACGCCCACGCTACGGGTGATCGGCGGATGCGGCAAGTCGACGCCGCTACGTCAAGCCCTCGCCCCAGGGCCTCATGTCCTCATATTTGCTCGACCTCCACGCCACTTCGTGCCCCCTGACTGGAAGTCCGCCGTGCGGTACCTGGGCGGCAGTGAACCGCGCGAGCGCGAGATCCTCGCGAACATGGCCCGGGAGATCCGGCAGGTCGTCGCCGATCTCACCGGGGATAACGGTGGTGTTCCACGGCGCGCCTTGCACGCCAAGCCGGTGGCGACGTTCGCGAACGCCGTGTTCCGCGTGGCGACCGACCTGCCTGACGAGTGGCGGGCCGGAATGCTGCAGCCCGGTGCGACGCATCGCGCCATCGTGCGCTTCTCGAACGCGGCGGGCGTGGCGAATCCGCGCGACGACGCCCCCGACCTTCGCGGAGTGGCCCTGCGCGTGCTCGCCGACGGGCTTCCGGCGCACGACTGGCTGATGACCAACGCCGAGTGTCACCACGCGCGCGACGCCGAAGAGGCGATGGCCGTCTCCGTATCCTTTGCACATCATGGCCTCGCGCGGAAGCTCCTGGGTGCGCGGGGCGCGACGATCGATGGCATCGTGGGATTGGTCCGCCGAGTCGGCCCGTCGGCGGCCCTTCGGATCCTGGGGACGGTCAGGTCGCAGCTCAAGCGTCCGATCGAAAGCCTGGCGACGGAGCACTACTATAGTCGCGCCCCGATCCGGATTCACGACGCCGCGATGCGCTATCACCTCGCGCCCCTCACGTCGCCGGCGCAGGTGGATCACACGCCCGTCGACCTTACCAATGAGTTCGGGGGGCGTATCGCTGCTGCGGACGTGCGGTTCCTGCTGCAGGTTCAGCCCTATCTCAACGAGGCCTCGACACCGCTCGAGGACTCGAGTGCGCCGTGGCGCACGGCGGCGCGCACGGTCGCCGAGCTGGTGTTGCCACGGAGCACCGATCTCACCGCGAGCGTCGATGGTGACGCGATCGCGTTCTCACCCTGGCAGGTCAGCGATTCCGCGTGTGAACCGTTAGGCAGCATGAACCGGGCGCGACGGATCGTCTATCCGTCCGCCGTCAGCGCCCGGACCCCGTAAGCCCCTTCCCCCCGAGCCATGCGTTCCCTCATTCGACTGTCTCCCCTCATTGCCATCCTGCTCGGCGGGTGTGGTACGGTGCTCGACCTGCTGCCGGACATCGCCAGCTGCGGCACCGAGCTCGACGTGCGTCCCTTTGCACCGGCGCGCACGGAGCGCTTCACCGGCAACGTGCAGCCGGCGACTGCGCGTTGCCGCGGCGGACACTCGGCGCAGGACATGAGTGGCACGCCGTGGGTCGACTGGACGCACTACTGGGGCACAGGGGACGCCTCGTCCAGGTCCTGGCTCGCGACGAAAAACGTGCGCGGCGTCAACGGCGCGCTCGTCGACCTGGAGTACGCCCGCGTCGAACTCATTCGCTTCAACCTGTTCGACAACAACGGCACGTTCCCACGCTACACCGAGGGAGAGGGGGGCGTGGAAGGGCCGGCGCTGCGCTCCTGGGCGCAGATGCGACTCCCTCCCACGCATCCGTCGTATGCGGCGGTCGGAGGGGTCGGCGCACAGGTGTGCAGCGGTGAGTTGATCCGCTTCCGCACGGTGAGCGGCATCTGCAACGACATCAGGAACCCGCTGATGGGAGCGGCCGGAACGCTCTTCGCGCGCAACGTGGAATTCGAGAGCTCGTTCCCCGAGATGGGGCTCGACTCCCTGGCCCGCAATCGCCACGGCACGCGCCTCGCGCTACTCACGCCGGACCCGCAGGTGATCAGCCGCCGGCTCCTCACGCGCATCCAGTCCGACAGCGCCGCGTGCGCCGAGGGGCAGGGGAAGCCGGGGTTTGCGAAGGAGGCCAACTGCGACTACCACAAGGCGCCGTTCTTCAACGTGCTCGCCGCGTTCTGGATCCAGTTCATGACCCACGACTGGTTCTCGCACATGGAAGAGGGGCGCAACGCGCCCACGTGGATGCCGGTCGGATGCCAGACGGCCGACGCCGCGAAGCTCGGGTGTCGTCCCGGTGATGCGATCGACCGCGCGCTCGTCGCGGATTCCACCGCGCCGCCCACGTTCCAGCAGGGCGGCATGACGCGCATGGCGCGGGCGCCGCGCACGTTCCGCAACACCAACTCGGCGTGGTGGGACGCGTCCCAGATTTATGGCTTCGACGACACGTCGCGTCGTCGGGTCAAGCGCGACCCGAAGGACCCCGCGAAGCTCCTGCTCGCAGCACCGGCGCAGGCCCGCGTGACGGGAGATGCGCAGGGCTACCTGCCGACCCTCGCCGTCGGCGATCCGATGCTTGCCGACTGGGCCGGCCAGGAGTCCGCTGGCTTCGCCGACAACTGGAGCATCGGGATGAGCTTCTACCACACCGTCTTCTCGCGCGAGCACAACGCGTTCGTCGATGAGTTCCGGCGCCTCCAGACGGCAACGCCAACCGAGGATAGCGGGCTTCGCAACCCGGCGAGACCGACCGCCGTCATTCGCTACCAGGACGTCAGCGCCGACGAGCTCTTCGAGCTCGCACGCCTCGTCGTGGCTGCGGAGATCGCCAAGATCCACACGATCGAGTGGACCACGCAACTCCTCTACGATGAACCCCTGTTCAAGGGCATGAACGCGAACTGGGGCGGCCTTGTGGGGGCCGACAACGCGGTGGGCAAGGCCCTCGCCACGGTGGTTGGGACGTTAGGCAGGTCCGACCAGGCGAGCCGGGCGAACTCGTGGTACTCGGTGCTCGCCGCCGGCGCCGGCATCGTGGGCACGGGGAGCCACAAGGCCAGCTACAGCATCGGCAACCCCGACGACGTGAACGGCGGCGTGAATCACTTCGGGTCCCCGTTCAACTTCCCCGAGGAATTCGTGTCGGTGTACCGGTTGCATCCCCTGGTCCCCGACCTCCTCGAGTACCGCCAGCTCAATGCGCCCGACGCGATTGCCGAGAAGGTGCCGGTCGCCGCCACGTTCCGCGGGCGCGCCACGCCGTTGATGCAGGACCGTGGGCTCTCCAACTGGGCCCTCACGATGGGACGGCAGCGGCTCGGCCTCCTCACGCTGCAGAACAGCCCCCTCTTCCTGCAGAACCTCCACATCGACCGGCTCAATTCCCCGACAAAGACGCTCGACGTGGTGGCGCTCGACCTGATCCGGGATCGTGAGCGCGGCGTGCCACGTTTCAATGAGTTTCGAAGACAATACGGCCTCCGTGGGCTCACGTCGTACGACGACTTCATCGATCGCCGGCTTCCGGCCGGCTCGCCCGAGCGCGCGCGGCAGGAGTCGATCGTGAAGATCATGCGCGAGGTGTACGGGCAGCACGCGTGCGACGCGTCCAGGGTGATCAGCACGGCGTTGGCGAATGCCGATGGCACGCCGATCAATGACTGCCTGGGTCACCCCAACGGATCGATGGTCGACAACATCGAAGACGTGGACAATATCATCGGATACCTCGCCGAGTTTGTGCGCCCGCACGGCTACGCGATTTCGGAGACCCAGTTCATGGTGTTCGTGCTCAACGCGTCGCGCCGCCTGTTCAGCGACCGCTTCCTCACCTCGAGCTTCCGCGCCGAGTTCTACTCCACACTCGGCCTCAACTGGGTGAACCAGAACGGTCCGCAGGCCATGGTGGAGCCGATTCCGAACAACGGGCACGACAACCAGCCGGTGGCTCCGCTCAAGCGCATCCTGCTCCGTGTGATGCCGGAGCTCGGCCCGGAACTCAGGGACGTCGTGAACACGTTCGACCCATGGACGCGGGACCGCGGCGAATATTATTCCTTGCAGTGGAAGCCCCGGGCCGGTGCAGCCGGGGACGAGGGCTTCAAGAAATAGCGGGCGAGCGTGATATCGCAGATGCGTGTAAGCGCTCACCCGTCCACCCGTCCACCCGTCTCCCCTTGCCTACCTACACCTACGAAACGATTCCCACTCCCGATCGCGCAGCTGAGCGCTTCGAGCTGCGCCAATCGATGAGTGAGCCCGCGCTCGATCGGCATCCGGAGACGGGCGCGCCCGTGCGACGCGTCATCTCGGGCGGGTTCGGACTCATGCACGCGAGCGGCAAGGGGCTTCCCGAGGCCGGACCCGGGTGTGGGCCGGGCTCGTGCGGGTGCGGGCGCTTCTAAACCAGGATCAACTGCTTTCAACGCAGAGTCGCAGAGTACGCTGAGGAACGCAGGGCAGTTCAAACCATTTGACAGGTCGTGCGGTTGGAGTTCCAGCCTTCCCAGGGTTCTCTGGCAGTTCCCTGCGCACTTCTGCGTCCTCTGCGACTCTGCGTTGAAAGATCTTTGCCTTTTCTCGCCTACGGAGCGAGAAGAGTGGGGGCGTTCTGGACGCTTCTGCCTGGTGTCAGCTTCGCCGGAGCGACGGCATTCAGGGTGTGCGCGGTTTGGGCTTCGTGCTGTCGGCAGCGACGGCGGCGCGTGCGGCGCGATCTCGCTTCACGATCACCTTGCTGAGCTTCTCGCGAGGTAGCTGCCACTCCGGCGCCTTCCAGCCGCGTCTCTCGAGCGGTGACAGGCCGCCGTCCGCCGGACGGAGCGCGTCTTCATACGCTGCGAACTTCGAGCCAGGGTTCCACAAGGCCCAGCTCTTGAGCCCCGCGTCGTACACGCCCTGGATCTGCTCGCGCAACTCGGCGGGTCCGTAGGTCATCCCGCGGATGCTCATCGCCTCCAGCCACGGCATCACCTCGCCCACCTTCACCTTCATCGAATCGCGTGCCCACGAGGTGCGCTCCGCGGCTTCGGTCGACGCGAGGCGGAGCACCTCGTATGGGTTCGCGTGCGGACGCTGGAAGCCGTAGAGGCCAGTGTAGTAGTGGGAGGGGTAGGTCATCGGCAGCACGACGTCGGCCGCCGTGATCACGCTTTCCCAGTTCTGGCCGATGCCAAGGTCGTCCTCCACGTGCGTCACGAGGCCGAACACGTCGGCGGTGACCGGAACGCCGATGTCCTTCAGTTGCTCCTTGGTGTACGTGATGAAGCGATGGATGTTGTCGGCACGCGAGACGCCATCGCTCCCCGGGTACCGCATCACCGCGCGCGCGCGGTCGGTCACGTCGGGAAAGCGCACGTAGTCCCACTGCAGCTCGCTGAAGCCCATGTCGAGCGCCTCGCGGGCAATCGCGATGTTGTAGTCCCAGACGCGCTTGTCGTACGGGTTGACCCACGCACCGCCCTTGTTGTCGCGCCACACGCTCCCGTTCTCGTGGCGGATCGCGAGCTCCGGCTTCCGTTCGGCGATCATGCGATCCTTGAACACCACGATGCGTGCGATCGAGTAGATGCCGTGCGCGCGGAGCGTGTCGACGAGTGCCGGAAGCCACGTCGTGGCCGGGCGCTTGTCGGCGCCGATCTCGAGGGCCAGCGCGATCTTCGTGCCCGGATACGCGAGGTAGGTATCCGACTCCTTGATGTCGATGATGAAGGCGTTGATCTCGGTGGCGTCGGCCACGCGGATGAGGTCCTTCATGCGGGTGCGCGAGCCTGCCGCCCACGCGTTTACGTACAGGGCGCGCACGCTGTCGGGGCGCGCCACGCGTTGGGGCAGTTGGGGCGCGGGTGTGGCCGAGTCCGGCGCGCCCGCGGGGGG
>JACMLI010000609.1 GCA_014379705.1 Gemmatimonadaceae bacterium | reverse complement strand
CTCGCGCAGGTGATGGCGCTCGCCGGCACGACAGCGCCGGCGGAGCTGGTGCGACCGGCAGGTGCCGCCGCCACCGACCTCGCGGCGCTCAATGCGGTGGGCTCCATCGCGAAGCCCATGTTCACGGAGCACCTGCTCGCCTTCGAGCTCACGTCGATCCTGCTCCTCGTCGCCATCGTCGGCGCGGTGGTGCTTGGCAAGCGGAGGACCGCCTAGATGATGGTCCCGGAAGCCCTCGCCCTCTCGGCCGTGCTCTTCACGATTGGCGTGATCGGGGTGCTCACGCGCCGGAACGCGATCGTGATCTTCATGTGCGTCGAGCTGATGCTCAATGCGGTGAACCTGTCCTTCGTGGCTTTCTCGCGTCTGTACGGCGCGACCGGGCAGGTGTTCGTGGTGTTCGTGATGACCGTCGCCGCGGCTGAAGCGGCCGTGGGCCTCGCGATCATCATCTCGATCTTCCGCCACCGGCAGACGGTGGACCTCAAGAACATCAACATCCTCAAGGGCTGATGCTCCTCCTCCAGGAAGCGGCGGCCGCGGGCGCCCATCCTCTCTCGGGTTCGGTGGCGGAATGGATCTGGCTCGTGCCGGTCTTTCCGCTCATCGGGTTTCTCGTGAATGGATGGCTGTCGCTCAGCAGTGTCGCAAAGATCGGCCCCAAGGATCCGACCGCGCATCACGCCCACCACGGGCACGAGACCCAGGGTCACGGTGACGCGCACGGCCACGACGACCACCATCACCCGGCCGCGCACAAGCACGCGAAGCTCGTGAGCATCATCGGGCCCGCCGTGCTGTGGGCCTCGTTCGGCCTTTCGGTCTCCATCTTTTTCGCCCTCTCCGGCGCGCACGCCGAGGCACCGTTCGTCAAGACGCTGTTCTCGTGGATGCCGGCAGGCACCCTGTCGGTCGACGCGGCGTTCCAGGTCGACCAGCTGTCGATGGTGATGACCCTCGTCATCACGGGGGTGGGTTCACTGATCCACGTGTTCAGCGTCGGATACATGCGCGAAGACCCGGGGTATCCGCGCTACTTCGCATACCTCAACCTGTTCGTCTTCTTCATGCTCCTGCTGGTGCTGGGAGCGAACTACCCGATCCTCTTTGTCGGGTGGGAGGGGGTGGGGCTCTGCTCCTACCTGCTCATCGGCTTCTGGTTCAGCGAGAAGGCGAACGCAGACGCTGGCAAGAAGGCGTTCATCGTCAACCGGATCGGCGACTTCGGGTTCCTGGTCGCACTGTTCCTGCTGTACGCGAACCTTGGCTCGCTCGACTTCTCCGGGGTGAACGCGGGAGCCACGCAGCTCTCGCCGGTCGTGGTCACGGCCATCTGCCTCTTCATGTTCCTCGGCTGCGCCGGCAAGAGCGCGCAGCTGCCGCTCTATGTGTGGCTACCGGACGCCATGGCCGGCCCCACGCCGGTGTCGGCACTGATCCACGCGGCGACGATGGTGACGGCGGGTGTGTACCTCATCGCCCGCAGCTCGATCCTGTTCTCGCTCTCCCCGGTCGCGAGCCTCACGGTCGCCCTCGTGGGCGCCCTCACGGCGATTTTTGCCGCGACGATCGGGCTCAAGCAGTGGGACATCAAGAAGGTCCTCGCCTATTCGACCGTCTCGCAGCTCGGCTACATGTTCGTTGCCGTGGGCGTGGGGGCGTACGCGGCGGGCGTATTTCACCTCGTGACGCACGCGTTCTTCAAGGCGCTGCTCTTCCTCGGGTCCGGCGCGGTGATCTACGCGATGCACCAGGCGTACCACCACACGGGGAACCACGATGACGCGCAGGACATGCGCAACATGGGTGGCCTGCGGAAGTTCATGCCGATCACCTTCGGCCTGATGTGGATCGCCACGCTCGCGATCGCCGGCATCCCGCCGTTTGCCGGCTTCTTCTCCAAGGACGAGATCCTCGGGAGCGTGTACGCGCGGGCGCACGGGTCGACGCTGGCCGACGCGTCGCTGCTCGGCATCCCCGGGAGCGTGCTGCTCTATGCGATCTGGGCGATCGGGCTCGTCTCCGCGCTGCTCACCGCGATCTACATGACCCGCATGATGCTCTACACCTTCCACGGGGGGAACCGTTCCGGGGAGAAGGAGCGGACGCACCTGCACGAGGCCCCGTGGATCATGACCGGGCCGCTCGTGGTCCTTGGCGCGCTCAGCGTGGCCGGCGGCTGGCTCAACCTCCCGAACTTCTTCCCGGCGGGGCCGGTGCAGGCGCTGCACCATTGGCTCGAACCGGTCACGGGGGAGGCGGCCCTGCGCATTACGCATGGCGCCGAGGCGCACCTCGAGCTCGCGACGGAGTACATGCTCGTCGGCATTGCGATCGCCATCGCCGTCGTCGGCATCGCCTTCGCCGTGACGCGTCTTCGTACCGAGACGCTGGTCCCGAAGGCGCAGTCTCCGGAGAGCGAAGGCTTCGAGCGCGTCCTGGAGCACAAGTACTATGTCGACGAGGCCTACGACAAGGTCGTGGTGCAGCCGCTCGTTGGGGTGTCCCGCTCCGTCCTGTGGAAGGGGATGGATGCAGGGATCATCGACGGCCTCGTCGTGAATGGCAGCGCGTACCTCGCCCGCGGCATCGGCTGGCTGGGGGCGCGCCTGCAGTCCGGGCAGGTCAGCACGTACGCCTGGGTGCTGGTCATCGGCGTCCTTGGTGTGCTCGGCGCCTTCACTCTCCGGTAGCCCCATGGCCGACTTTCTCCAATCGATCGGATACCACGGCTGGGTCCTGCCGGCGCTGCTCGCCATTCCCACGCTCGGCGCCGTGCTGGTCTGGCTGCACGGCTTCATGCAGCGAGACACGTCGGAAGACGCGGTGGCGGCCGGCGCGATGACGGCCCGGCGACTCACGTTCGCGATCCTGATGCTCGAGTTCCTCGTCTCGATCGGCCTCTGGTGGTCGTTCGACGTGAACTCGGCCGGGTGGCAGGCGGCGGTGGACTGGCCGTGGATCGACTCGTGGGGGGCGCGCTTCTCGCTCGGCATCGATGGCCTGTCGCTGATGATGGTCCTCCTCACCACGTTCCTCATGCCGCTCGCCGTGCTGGGCGGGTGGACGAGCGTGCGGCACAAGGTGCACACGTACCACGTCCTGCTCCTGCTGCTGACAGTTGGAGTGCTCGGCGTGTTCGTGGCCAAGGACCTGTTCCTGTTCTACGTGATGTGGGAAGTGATGCTGATCCCGATGTACTTCATCGTCGGGGTGTGGGGCGGGGAGCGCCGCATCTACGCCAGCATCAAGTTCTTCATCTACACGATGGTCGGGTCGCTGCTGATGCTCGTGGCGATCGTCTACCTCGGCTGGCAGGCCGGGATCCTCGAGGGGCGGCCGAACTTTGCCTACGACGCGATCATGAATCTGCCGGAGTTCCGGCCGATCGTGTCGTTCTGGCTCTTCGTCGCGTTCTTCCTGGCGTTTGCCGTGAAGGTCCCGATGTTCCCATTCCACACGTGGCTGCCCGACGCGCACGTCGAGGCGCCCACGGCGGGGTCGGTGATCCTGGCCGGTATCCTCCTCAAGCTGGGCACGTACGGATTCCTGCGCCTCGCGGTGCCGCTCTTCCCGGGGATCGCGCTGCATCCCACCGTGCGGGCCGTGATCATCGCGCTGGCGGTCATCGGCGTGATCTACGGGTCACTGGTCGCCCTCGTGCAACCGGACTTCAAGAAGCTCGTGGCCTACAGCTCGGTGGCGCACCTCGGCATGGTGATGCTCGGGATCTTTGCGCTCACCCCCGAGTCGGTGCAGGGCGCCCTGATGGTGATGATCGGCCATGGCGTCTCCACCGGCGCGCTGTTCTTCCTGATCGGCATGATCTACGAACGGAAGCACTCGCGTATCATCGCGGACTACGGCGGGATTGCCAAGGTGGTCCCCGTGTACGCGACGCTGCTCACCATCGTCGCACTGAGTTCGATCGGCCTTCCCGGGACCAACGGATTCATCGGGGAGTTTCTCGTCATGCTCGGCTCGTTCAAGACGGTGCCGGGGATGACGACGATCTCCGCCCTGGGGGTCATCCTCGCTGCGGCGTACCTGCTGTGGGCGCTGCAGCGGATCCTGTACAACCCGCTCGACAAGCCGGAGAACAAGCACCTGACGGACCTCAACTGGCGCGAGATCGGGCTCATGGCGCCGCTGATCTTCATGATCCTGTGGATGGGCGTGTACCCGAAGCCGGTCCTGCGGCGCATGGAAGCCTCCGTGCAGAAATTCGTCCAGACGGTGGAGGCCAAGGCGGCGCAGCAGTCCGTAACCATCACGATGGGCGGAGGGCGCTGAGATGGATATCAATCTCACGCGTAGCTTCGATCTCTCGGTTCCGATGCAGCTTTCCACCGCGCTGCTGCCGGACCTGCTGCTGTTCGCCGGGGCCATGGTGCTGATGCTCTATGCCGCGGGGCGTCCCGAGTCGGAGGCGACCCAGCGCAAGGTGGGCATGGGCGCGCTCGGGCTCTGTATCGCCATCCTCGTCGCGGTGGTGGTCGTGGCCGCGCAGGGGTGGTCCTCCGGGCCCGGCGTCATTGCCGTCGATTCCTTCCGCTGGTCCTCAAACGTCGTGTTCCTGATCGGGGCGATCATCACGATCGCCCTCTCGATGGACTACAACGCGCGTGAAGGGATCGTGGTGCCCGAAGCGCACGTCCTGGTGGTGTTCGCCACGGGCGGCATGATGCTGATGGCGGCAGCCCGCGACCTGATGGTGCTCTTCCTCGGCATCGAGCTCATGTCGATCGCCGTCTATGTCCTCGCCGGGCTCAATCGTCGCTCGAACAGGAGTGCGGAGGCGGCGCTCAAGTACTTCCTGCTCGGTGCCTTCTCGACGGGCTTCCTGCTCTACGGCATTGCGCTCGTGTACGGGGCGACGGGGAGCACGAACCTCGCGACGATCGGCGAGCGCGTGGTGTCGATGAACCTGCAGGCGAGCCCGATGCTCCTGGTGGGCGTGGCGTTGCTGCTCGTTGGCTTCGCCTTCAAGGTGGCCGCGGCCCCGTTCCACATGTGGGCCCCCGACGTCTACGAGGGCGCACCGACGCCGATCACGGGGTACATGGCCGCCGCGGTGAAGGCCGCGGCGTTCGCCGCCTTCCTGCGCGTCTGGCTGGAAGCGTTCTCCGGTGTCTATCCGCAGTGGCACCGCGCCATCTGGTGGCTCGCCGCGATCACGATGGTGGTCGGGAACCTCATTGCCCTCCAGCAGCGCAACATCAAGCGCATGCTGGCCTACTCGAGCATCGGCCACACGGGCTTCATCCTCGTGGCGCTCGCGGCAGGGACGTCGCAGGCCGCGACGGCGTTCATCTTCTACCTCCTGGCGTACACGCTCGCCACCATGGGCGCCTTTGCCGTGATGGTAGCGTTAGGCACGGCGGGCCAGCCGCGCGAGACCATCGAGGACTACAATGGCCTCTGGCAGGAACGCCCGGGACTCGCCGTCGCCATGGCGGTGTTCATGCTCGCCCTCCTCGGCTTCCCGATCTTCGGCGGGATGGGCTTCCTCGCCAAGTGGTATGTGCTGCAGGCCGCGCTCCAGGCGCCGGCACCACAAACGCGCCTCGCCGTGATCCTCGTGATCGCGTCGTCGATCTCGGCGGGGTACTACCTCGCGCTCGTGATCGCGATGTTCATGAAGCCGCGTCCAGCGGGGGCGGCGGCGTTCCCCCCCCTTGGCGGCATGGCGCGCGCCGTGATCGTGGGCTCCGTGGCGATCCTCCTCTTCTTCGGCGCCTGGCCCGAGCCGCTCGTCAGGCTCGTGCAGCGAAACTCCATGCTGGGAGCGCCACCAGGCGCCCCGGCGGCCCCGGCCGCGCAGACGGCCGCAACACGTTAGGTACCGGGGCCGTGCGAACGGCCCCGTCTCGTTTTCTCCAGGGAATGTGATGAGCATCGCCGCAGGAATCTTCCGGCAGTACGACATCCGCGGGATCGTCGACCAGGACCTCACCGTCGAGGCGGCCCTTGGCGTGGGGCGGGCCTATGCCGCCCACGTCCGCAGCCTTGGCCTGACCGGAGCGGTCGCCGTGGGTCGCGACAACAGGCCCAGTGGCGACAAACTGCGTGATGCGCTGGTCGAGGGCCTCACGTCGAGCGGCTGCGACGTCGTGGACATCGGCGTGGTCCCGACGCCGCTGCTCTACTGGAGCCTCCATCACGTCGACGTGATCGGGGGCATCCAGATCACGGGCTCGCACAACCCGCCGGAGTACAACGGCTTCAAGCTGTGCGTAGGCAAGGAGTCGCTGCACGGACACGGCATCCAGGGCTTGTACGCGAGGATCCAATCCGGGGCCTTCGTGCAAGGGCAGGGCAGGGTGCGCGAGGAAGCGCTCATCGACCGGTACGTCGACGACATCGTGGCGAAGACCGGTCGCCTGTCGCGCCCGCTCAACGTGGTCTTCGACGCCGGCAATGGCGCCGGTGCCCTCATCGCCGAAAAGCTCTATTCGCGCCTCGGACTCACGGGCACCTACATCTTCTGCGAGAGCGACGGCACCTTCCCGAACCACCACCCCGATCCCACCGTCGTCGAGAACCTCCACGACATCATCGCCGAGGTCGCGAAGCAGAAGGCGGACCTTGGCATCGCCTTCGACGGTGACGCGGACCGCATCGGCGTCGTGGACGGAAAGGGCAACATCGTGTGGGGCGATCATATCCTCATCTTGTACGCGCGCGACGTCTTCGCCCGCACGGGGACGGGCCAGTCGGTGATCTTCGACGTGAAGTGCTCGCAGGCCCTGCCCGACGCGATCCGCGCTGCGGGAGGCGTCCCCGTGATGTGGAAGACCGGGCACTCCCTCATCAAGGACAAGATGAAGGAGACCCACGCTCCCATCGCCGGCGAGATGTCGGGGCACATGTTCTTCGGCGAGGGCTTCTACGGCCACGATGACGCGTTGTACGGCGGGGCGCGCCTGCTGCGGATCGTGGCCGACAGTGGAAAGTCGGTGGAAGAACTGCTCGCCGACGTGCCGAAGTACGTCTCGACGCCCGAGCTGCGCGTCGACTGCCCCGACGAGAAGAAGTTCACGATCGTGGACGCGGCCGTACAGCACTTCAAGGCGCGTTACGACGTCCTCGACGTGGACGGCGTGCGCGTGCTGTTCGGCGACGGCTGGGGGTTGATCCGCGCGTCGAACACGCAGCCCATACTCGTCACCCGCTTCGAAGCGTTGACGAAGGAGCGCCTCGCCGCCATCCAGGGAGAGATGGAAGGGTGGCTTCGCTCGCAGGGCATGAACCCCTGACGTGATGCGTCGCCGCTGGCTCCTCGCGGTCGTTCTGGGGGCGGCGGTCCTGCTCCTCGCCGGGCGCGTCGTGGCCGGCTGGGTCGTCGACTTCCGCTGGTACGAGGCTCTTGGCGCGCAGCGCCTCTTCTGGGTGAAGGCGACAAACCTCGCGCTGCTGCGCGGGATCGCCTTCGCGGTAGGGACCGCGCTCGTCTTCGTGAACCTGTACGCGGTGCGGCACTCGGTGGCCTCCGTGTCGCTGCCACGACGCGTCGGCAACATCGAGCTTGGGGAAGCGATTCCGGGACGCGTCCTCATGGCGGCCGTCATCGTGCTCTCCGTGTCGCTTGGCTTGCTCCTCGCCCTCTCCTGGGACGACTGGACGTCGCTCGAGCTGATCCGCCATGGCGAGACCTTCCGCGAGAGCGATCCGTACTTCCAGCTCGACCTCGCGTTCTGGGTCTACTGGCTCCCGGTCGAGAGCGCACTGCACATGTGGTCCCTCGTCGCCGTCCTCGGCGTGTCGTTGATCGTGACCTTCCTGTATGCGCTCACGCCGAGCCTCAAGTGGGAGAACGGGCGATTGCGCATCAGCGCGTACGTCCGGCGGCACATGTTCGCGCTCGGGGGGCTCTTCCTCGTGCTCCTGGCGTGGAGCTACCGGCTCGATGCGTACCGGCTGCTCCTCGAAGGGAGCGGCGACAACCAGATGTTCGTCGCGCTCGATCATCGCGTCGGGATTCCGGTAGACCTGGTGCTCGCACTGTCGACGATCGTGGGGGCCATGCTGCTGGTGTGGTCGGGATGGATCGGGCAGCTGCGGCTGGCGCTGGTGACGCTCGCGGCGGTGCTCGTCCTCTCGCTCGGCCTTCGCGAGCTGCTGCCGCCGATCGCGTCACGCTTCCTGACGCCATCCGACGGCGAGCTGCGCGACCGCCCGTACGCGTCCACGCGCGCCGGCTTCACGCGCCGAGCCTTCGATACTGACCGCATCGCCGCCCCCGATTCCAACCAACCGCCGGGGAAGGCCGCTGACATCGCGTCCCCCACGCCCTTGTGGGACCCGGAGGCCATCCAGCGCGCCGTTGCCTTCATGCGACTCGCCGGTCGTCCCATCGGTTCGTTGGGGTGGGAACTCCGCGACAACAGGCTGCAGGCCCTCGTGGTGGAGCAACCCATCGGCCCCGACGCGGCCGACGTGCTCTCCGCATGGAACGTGTCGCGGCTCGACGCAGGGCTGACCGGGGAGAACGGCACGCTGATGCGTCCCACGGCGACCAGTGACGGATTGCAGCGCATCCCCGCGGCACTCATCGCCGATTCGCTCAGCGGCTATGCCATCGTCTTCGATTCGCTCGGCGCCATCGCGGCTCCCACGCTGCGCGGCACGAGCGATCGCCTCGCGCACGCGTGGGGGCTGCAGAATCCACGGCTCTTCCGCCATCGCGATGGCGGGCCGGACGCCAGGATCGTGCAGTTCCGCGGTGTGCGAGAGCGCGTGCAGCGCCTGTACCCATACTTCATGCAGGGAAATCGCGTGGCCCCGGTACTGCTCGGGGACTCGCTCACATGGGTGCTGCACCTCTATTCCGCTTCGTCCACCTATCCGCTCGCCGATCCGATCGTCCTCACGGGCACCGAGATCCGGTATTTCCGGCACGCCGCCGTGGCGCTCGTGAACGCGCACACGGGTCGCGTGGTGGCCATCTCCGATCCCACCCCCGATCCGGTGGCGGCGACGTGGATGCGTCGCTTTCCGCGCATGTTCGTTCCGTTGAGTGCGGTGCGTGAGGAGGTGCTGCGACAGATCCCCCCGCCCGGCGACGGCGCCCTGAGCCAATCGCGCGTGTTGGCGCGCTTCGGGCGACGCGGCGAGTCCGGCCCGCCGTCGCACATCGCCCGCCTAACGGGTGGGGACACCTTGTTCAGCTTCCCGGGGTACACGCCCTTCGTCGATTCGGCGCGGCAGCGCATTGCGGTGGCCTATCCCATCGTCGACGCCGCCGAACGACTGCGCGGCGCCGTGGTGGCGACAGGAGGCGCCGACGTGGAGCTGCGGTGGGTCCCGGTCG
>JACMLI010000608.1 GCA_014379705.1 Gemmatimonadaceae bacterium | reverse complement strand
CGAGCCAGGGGGACAGCGCGTACATCGCCGTCCCGGTCTCCACGAGGGTCCCGTGCCCGCGGTGCAGCACCTCGTAGACCACGTGCTGCATCCACGTGGTGCCGCACTTCATCTGCGTCACCACGAACACATCCTCCGCTCTCGGCGTGTAGTCACGGGCGAACGCGAAGCTCTCCACGCTGCAGCTCCCACTTGGCCCCGACACGCCATCGAGCTGGATGCGGGCACGCGCGAAGTCGAGCTTCGCCATCTTCGCGTTGAGGCGGAGGATCGGCGCCAGGCGACGCGCGTGGGAGCGGAGCTTGTCCTTGAACGCGGCGCGACCAGCCAGGGGCAACCCGTAGTAGTTGAGCCCCACCGTCTGCTCGTCTTCCCACTTGAGCACCATCGCGAGGTACACACCGTACGCGAGGTAGCCGACGAACAGCGCGGCAGCGATCCCGACGATCCACCAGACGATGGCCATGACACAACGGGGGTTGGAGGGCGCGACTCACCGGACACGGCGTCGCGCGAGAAACTTACAACCGCTCGTCACCCCAGCGGCGCCACCATCACGCGATCGAATTGCCGGTCGGGACCCAGCCAGAACTCCGTGCCCCCCGCGTCGACGTATCCGGCCTTCGCATAGAAGGCGATTGCCCGCGCGTTCCCCTCCCAGACGCTCAGCCAGAGCCACTCCCCACCCAACTCGCGCGCCGCGCCTTTCGCCGCCGCCATGAGCCGTTGGGCGACGCCGCGCCCGTGCCATGGTACGTCGACGTAGAAGCGCTGCAGCTCGATCACGCGGGGGTACGGTACCTCGATCGGCGGTGCCTTCCGCCGGACCTGTGCGAAGGCAACCAGCACGCCCTCGTGCTCGAGCAGCAAGGTCGCACTCCCCGGGTCCCGCAGTTCGCGCCCCTGTTGCTCGACGCCGTACGCCGCGGCGAGGTGCGCGTCCATGTTGGCCGACGACGTGGAGTGCGCGAAGGTCTCCTGGAACGTGCGCGCCGCAAAGGCGGCCAGCGTCGCAGCGTCGGCTTCCACGCCCCGTCGAAAGGTCCCGATCCCGCTCGCGTCAGGCACGCTGTCCATGCGCTGAGCCGACCCTACTTGAAGTCCTTATCGCCAACGGCCAGCACGGAGTAACTCGCGAGGCGTCCACGGTAGTACGGCTGCGGACCCTCGGGGAGGAGCCACTCCACCTCTCCCGCCGAGGGGATCTTCATCCCGTTCCGCATCGACCACTCGCTCCACCGCCCCTGCCATGGCGTGGGCACGACGCTCCCGCCCACGGCGCGTCCGCGTGCTTCGGCGAACACGCGGGACACGAGCCCCGTCGCAGGATCAAAGTGGAAGTCGAGCGTGGCCCTGGTCGACGCCGAGGTCAGCGTCGCGCGCGCACTCGCGCTGTCGAGCGCCGTCCATTGCACCCCGGAGACGGGCAGGAGCGACGTGGGGACCCACACCGCCTCGGCCAGGTAACGCTGCAGCGACGCCTCCGCCATCTCGGGCGTGTTCTCCATGCTCATCACCCGGAACATGCCGTGCACGCTGCCGAACATCGAACCAGCGCCGTTCACAAAACTGTCCCGCACTCGCACCGTGATGCCGGGGCCCATCGAGATGCGCGCGTCCCAGACAAATCCGGCGGGCACTGGCACGATGTCGTGCGTGGCCGTGAAGCGCCCCCACCCGTCGTTCTCGGGGCGCGTGAGAAAGGTGCCTTCCTCTGTGAGCCGCACCTGCTGGATCATCGGCTGGCCCTGCTTCAATACCTCGCGCAGGTATCTCTGCACGGGGGCGGGCAGGGAATCGAGCGCCGAGAGATCGACGGTGCTGGCCGGCGTCTGCAGGCCCTGCACCAGGAGAAGTCTTGTCGCCTCGGTCGCACCGTTCCAGCGATACCCCGCCGCGAGCAGGAGTAGCGCCAGTCCGGCGAACATCACGACAAAGAGGAGCCCGACCGTTTTCATGGCATCGCGTTGGAGAACGCGTGCAATATGGCCACGGGCCGACCCGGCCGCTGAGGTTCGTCGACCTCGCTCGTCATCCCGGACAAGCGAGCGTCAGCGAGCGCCGAGCCGGGACCCCGTGTCGTTCGGTGATGCCTTGATACGACACGGGGCTCCGGCCTTCGCCGGAGCGGCGATTTCTTCAGCTGACCGGCCCCCGCATACGCACGATCACGTGGGGCACGTTCCTCGACTTGAGCAATTCGTTGAACGTCGCGAGTTCCCTGTTGAACAGCGCGTCGAGCGCCGTGAGGTGTCCTTCGAGTTCCGTATGCAGGATGCCCTGCACTTCCGAATGCTGCGCGGTCGGCTTGTGGTCACTCGCGGCCATGCCGTTGGCAAGGTAGCCCAGCTTTGAGATCAACCTGGCCGCGAAGCGAACGCCGTCCTGGCCGTTCCCGGTCATGCGCAGTTCCACAAAGTTCATCTCGAGGTCGATGAGCTTTTGCTGGATCGCCTGGGCGGCAGTCTTCACCGTGGGATCGTCGACCGAACGAATGACCGCGTCGATCTGCACCCGTGCGGATTCCATGCGGTGCACGGCGTCTGCCGCCTCGTTCAGGTCGCGCCGCAACGTGGCGAGCACACGGACCTGCTCGGCGATATCGCCCTCGGTGCCACCAGAATTCGGGTCCTTGAGCACGACCAGGGGCTGCGAGAACTCGCGACCAGCGGCGTTCAGCTTGACGGTGTACGTCCCCGGTGGCGCGAGGATGCTCAGTCGATTCGTGCCGGGCGCCACGCGCCCGTCGGGGCCGGGAATGATGTGCGCGGCGTAGATCGGGCTCGTCCGCAAGCGCACCTCGGCAGACGGTTCGTAGCGCAGGTCCCAGTGAATCCGATTGACGCCCGCCGTGTTTGTTCCGGTGAGCGCGCGCACCGTGCTCCCCTGCGCGTCAACGATGGTGACCCGCACCGGCCCGCTCACCGGCGCCTTGAGGTAGTAGTTGATCGACGCGCCGTAGCGCGGGTTTTCCCCCGTGGTGGGATCGTCGTAGGTGGACGACGGCGCGGTAATCGGACGGAATCGATACGCGTTGCGCAGCTGGAAGAGGTGCGCATCGCTCGCCAGGACCTGTGGCGTGAGCTGCCGCAGCGGGGTGATGTCGTCCATGATCCAGAAGCCGCGACCGTAGGTCGAGACTACCAGGTCGTTGAAGTGCTCCTGCACGACGATGCCTGACACCGGGGCGTGCGGCATGTCGTTCTGCAGCGGTTGCCAGAGTTCGCCGTCGTCAAAGGACACGTAGATCGCATTCTCGGTCCCGGCGTACAGCAGGCCGCGGCGCACCGGGTCCTCGATGATGATCTTGGCATACGAAAGCATGCTCTTCGGGATCCCGTTCACGATGAGCTTCCAGGTGCGTCCGTAGTCGGTGGTTCGGTAGATGAACGGGTCGCGGTTGTTGACCTGGTGGAAGTCCACCGTGAGGAACGCCGTGGCCGCATCGTAGCGCGACGGGGCGATGCTGCGCACCGCGCCCCAGGGGAGCAGGCCGGGGAGATTCTTCGTGAGGTTCGTCCATGTCGCGCCGTTGTCGCGCGTCAGTTGCACCTGCCCGTCGTTTGTCCCAACCCAGATCAGTCCCTTCTCGCGCGGCGACTCGGCGATGCCGTACACGACGCCCGCGTACTCCACGCCGATATTGTCGGGGGTGAGGCCGCCCGACACGCCCATGCGGCTCCGGTCGTTGAGCGTGAGGTCGGGGGAGATCACCTGCCAGCTCTGGCCGCCGTCCTGCGTGCGGTGCACGTGCTGGCTGCCGACGTAGATCGTATTGTGGTCGTGCGGCGAGATCTGGAGCGGGGCATCCCAGACAAAGCGATACTTCACGCCGCCGGCGGGCCCGTTGGATTGCTGCGGCCACACTTCCACGTTGCGGAACTGCCGGCGGTCCTCCTCGAAGCGCACGACGATCCCGCCGACCATGCCCGATCCCGACGCCGTCGACCAGATCAACTTGCTGTTGGTGGGATCCGGCGTGGCCCAGCCGCTCTCCCCGCCCCCCACCGAGTGCCACATCCCGCGCATGATCCCGCCATCGCCCCCACCCCCCTGCACTCGACTGTTAGAGGGGCCGCGGTAGGATGGCTCGTCCTGCTTGTTCCCGAGGACGTTGTAGGGGATCTCGTTGTCGACCGTGACGTGGTAGATCTGCGCATTCAGGAGGCGCTGCCGGTACCACGTGCGACCGCGGTTCTGCGAGATCGACAGGCCCTGGTCGTGCGCCACGATCATGCGTTGCGCATTCGTCGGGTCGATCCAGATGTCGTGGTGGTCGCCGCCGGGGGACTCGGGGCGTTGCAGGACGGTGAGGGTGCGCCCGCCGTCGATCGATCGCGCGTACGACGCCGTCAGGTAATACGTCTCCTCCGCATTGTCCGGCGACACCGCCATGCGCGAGTAGTAGTGTGCGCGGCCCATGGCGTTGCGGTCGCGACTGGTGAGCGCCCACGTGTGGCCGCCATCGTCCGTCCGCCAGAGTTGGCCCGATTCGGTGTCCTTTCCTTCCCACGGAATGCCGTCCCCCGTCTCGATCAGCGCGTAGACCCGGTCCGGGTTGGATGGCGCGATCGCCACCGCCACCTTGCCCACGGGCTTCACGGGCAGGCCGCGCCCGACGAGGCGCGTCCACGTGACGCCACCATCGCGCGAGACAAACAATCCACTGCCGGGCCCCCCGCTGGTGCGCCCCCAGGTGTGGATCTCGATCTGCCACATCCCGGCAAAAAGCACCCGCGGATTCTTCGGGTCCATCGCGAGGTCCGAGCACCCCGTGTTCTCGTCGACGAACAGCACCTTCGTCCACGTCGTGCCGCCATCGGTCGACCGGAAGACGCCACGCTCTGGCTGTGGCCCGTAGGCATGGCCGAGGGCGCACGCCATCACGATGTCGGGGTTCGTCGGGTGGATCACCATGCGCGCGATGCGACCCGTCTTTTCGAGGCCCATCAACGTCCACGTGCGACCGGCATCCACGGACTTGAAGACGCCCTGCCCGATCGAAATGTGGCTCCGGATGTGCGCCTCACCCGTGCCAGCCCACACGACGTTGGGATCGGCGCGCGACACGGCGAGCGCCCCGATCGACTGCACCTCCTGGTCGTCGAAGAGGGAGAGCCAGTTGATGCCCCCATCGACGGTCTTCCACACACCGCCGGATGCCGCACCCACGTAGTACGTCAGCGGATCCCCGGGAATACCCGCCGCCGAGGTGAAGCGATTCCCCTCAGGGCCGATCGTCCGCCAGTGCAAGGCCTTGAACGCTTCGGCGGGAATGCGCGGTGATCCGGCCTGCGCGAACGCCAGGAGCGGCGAAAGCGAGAAGACCACCCCGACGAACGAACGCATGGACGTGTGCATACAACCTCGACGCT
>JACMLI010000607.1 GCA_014379705.1 Gemmatimonadaceae bacterium | reverse complement strand
GCTGCGAAAGCTGCAGCTTCGCCTGCCGCAACTCCGGCAGGTGCAGGGTGCCGGCGCCTCCCTCGAAGTCGCGCTGGCTCGCGTCGAGCGCCTCGAGAGTCGTCCCGCGCGTCTGATCGAAGGGACACACTTCACCGCGCACGCCGTCCCGGTGGACGGGCCTGCCGTGGTGACCGCTTTCCTCGATGGCGTGCAGGAGAGTCACGCGGTCGCGTGGCTCGGGACCGTGCCGCTGATCCACGGGCGCGTGGCCGCCGTTGTGCGCGCGCGAGTCGATCGCCGGCTCGTCACGTGGCGGGACGAGGTGCGGCAGCAGGAAGGGATTTACGCACCATGGGCGCGCGTATCCGCCCCCGATCGCGCGGTCCTGCTCGAGTGTGGCCTCGAGACGCGCGACGTGGCGCGAGGGGACGAAGGACCAGGCGACGTGCATCCGCTCCGCGCGATGCAGGACGCGGCAAACGCGGTGACGCAGGACCGCGAGGCCCTCGAGCGCGACCTGGCGCGCGACTTCTGCGCGATCGGCGAGGGCACGCTGTACCTCGATGGGGGGCTCCCTTCGCACGAGGTCGTGCACGCGTCGTCGCGCGTGGTGGGCGTCGTGAAGAGCCACCAGACGCTCTACGTGAGTGAAGCCGACTTGCCCGTGGTCTTCGGGCTGCGGCCGGGAGAGCGTTCCTCCGCGATGGTGGTCGAGAGCCGCCGACGTCTCCCCGTTGCGACGTGGTACCTCCGCGTGCGCGATGCAGGGGGGCACGATCCCTTCTGGGGCCTTGTGCGCGTCGAGGTGCCCCTGGCGCACTTCACCGCCGGCGCGTCCGCGTTCGCGGACGAGCGCTCGGCGTGGGTCATGGCCGAGCGGGCGCCGGTGGCGCTGCCTGATGGACGCTGGGACACCATGGCGTACGGCATCCGGAACTGCGAGTCGTACCTGCGCGCGGCAATCGGTCGCTAGTCACGCGTTCGCGGTGACGCAACGCGTGATGGCGTCGTCCTGCGCTCACACGCGCCCACGCGCTCACGCTTCCACGCCGGCGCGCTCACACGCTGCCCGTGAGGCTGGTCACATCGACCTCCGTGCCTGGCCAGAATGACCGTATCGGGCCGTCCTGTCGCGTCGTGACAGGAGGCTCCATCCGCGTGACAGTCCCCCGTCCCGGGTCTTGTAGCTTCGATCCTCAAGCATCGTCTGTACGTAGACGAAAGACCCCATCAGGCGCTGTCTGGTGACCTGCATTCAGCAGGACACGCGCGCTTCGGGGTGCACTCGCCGGACACGGCGGGAGGACGCATGGCTCAACTGCCACGATCACGCAAGGGTGCCACGGGACCTCGACGAGGCTTCTCCATCATCGAGCTCGCCGTTGTCCTGATCCTGGTCTCGCTCGTCGCCGGCTTCTCCGTTCCGCGCCTGAACTACGAGAAGTTCCGCGCCGAAGCGGCGATGCGCACGATGCGTTCGATCCTCCAGGGCGCGCAGCGCAACGCGATCATGCGCCAGACGAACGTGGTCGTGGCGTTCAATACGACGAGCAACAACGTCGAGATCATCGAAGACGCGGACAACGATTGCACCTTCGACACGGGCGAACGCATCTCGCGCCGTCCCCTCGAAGATGGCGCGAAGTTCGCCATTCCGGGGACGCCCTACGGCGGCACCTCGATCTCCTCGCCGATCCACGGCGCGAACCTCTGCACGATGAATGGCCTCCGGGCTATCCAGTTCCTTCGGGACGGGGCCACGAGCACGGACCTCGACATCTACATCACGTCGAGTCGCTCCACCCCGGACAACTTTCGCCTGATCCGCGTGTCGCAGGCCTCCGGACGCACCGAGGCCCATCGCTTCACCGGTTCAGCATGGGTGAGGACCAACTGATGCGTGCCTTTCACCGTCGCCCGCGTCGCGGGATCTCCATCCTCGAAGTCGTCGTGGCGCTCTCCATCCTCAGCACCTCGCTGCTTGGGATGGCGGAGTACGGACGCCGCTTCGCGAAGTCGAACCAGAAGGCCGGGCTGCAGAACACCGCGCTCGACATTGCCACCGAACGCCTCGAGCGCATCAAGTCCGAGCGCAACTACACGACGATGGACACGCTCGCCGGCTCGCACACCGTGACCGTCAACGGCGTCTCGTTCAGCCGCCAGACGTTGATCGTGCGCACGCAGACGTCCCAGCTGGACTACAAGACGGTGACCGTCCTGGTGACGCGTGCCACGATGACCGCGCCGATCCGCAAGACCTCCGCAGTTGCTCGCTTCTAGGGAGCCCCCGATGCCAGTCCACATGCCACACGTCCCGCGAACGCGAGTCGGATTCACCCTCGCGGAGCTGCTGATCTCGCTCACGCTGACCGTGTCGATCTTCGCCGCTGCCGTGCCGTTCTTCACCACGCAGATGCGGCAGCTCCAGCAGAACCTGGCGCGCGCCGATGCGCAACAGACTGCCCGCTTCGCCCAGAACACGGTCGACCGCGAGCTGCGAAACATCGGCATCGCGGTGACGCCCATGCAGCCCACCGCGGGCATCCCGCGCAACCAGCCCAAGATCATCCAGGCCGCGCCCTTCGCCGTCACGTTCAACACCAACCTCGTGGCGAACGACACGCTGGACATGAACGCGGTGTACTACGATCCCAACGTGCCGCCGTCGCTCACCACCGCGATGACGGCCACGAACATGATCACCCTGCCGTTGTCGGCGAAGGCGTACCCCGACTTCATCTACCGCGACGCGACCGGCCTGCTGAGCCCCGCCGAGACGGTGTCGTACTGGGCCTCGGTGGACTCCACCGCCAGTGCGGCCGATGAATACGTGATGTTCCGTCGCGTGAATGACGGGCCGGTGGCCGTCGTCGCGCGTGGTCTGCGCATCCCATCCGGCCAGGCGCTCTTCAAGTACCGTCGCCTGTACAGCACTGGCATCGTCGACTCGGTCCTCACCGCGGCGCTGCCGATCCTGTGGGATGGCGCGGCCGGCACCGCCGACTCGATTCGCACGGTGACGCTGTCGGTGCGTGGCGTGTTCCACGGCTTCGACCTTCGCAACAAGGCGCAGAAGTTCGAGCGGTACGTCAGCACGCAGACGAACCTCGCGAACATCGGGCTCTCGCAGCGCAATGCGTGTGGTGACGTCCCGCTCAATCCGGGCGTTCCCACCGCGACGATCGTGTCGGTCGTGGTCGGCGTGACCGACCGCGTTCGCCTGACCTTCGCCTCGTCGGGAGACGAGGCCTCGGGGGAAAAGGACGTTGAGCGGTACGCGATCTTCCGTCGCGAAGTGGGCAACCCCTGGGATGAGCCCATCGCGGTCGTCGGCAAGGCCGGCGGCCCATACCTCTGGGAGGACTTCGACATCCAGGCGGGCAACAGCTACCAGTACGGTGTGGCCGCGCAGGACTGCTCCCCGGCGAACTCGACGATCATGACCAGCGCCACCGTGATTCACTAAGCCATGGCAACCACGATGCAGACCCCCCTGACTACCAGGATCCGTCGCGCGGTGCGTGCGCGCCGCGGTTCCGCGCTCATGCTCACGATGATCTTCACGTTCGCCCTCGGCGGACTGGCGATCTCGGCGATCTACATGACCGGCAGCACCACGATGCTCACGAAGCTCTACGATCGCGAGCGTGACTACCGATATGCAGCCGAATGGGCGCTGGCCATCGGCAAGTCGCGAGTGACGGTCGACACGACCCTCGTGCTCCCGGACTCGCTCTACACGCAGCTCATGACCGGACAGGTCGTGACGGATGCCGGTGGGCAGGTGGTGCCGAAGGTGCTCGTCGACCTGTACGTGGGCCCCGGAGGTAATTCGACGGGTCAGTACGGCCGCTTCGTCGAGCTGGTGGCGGTGGCCTACGACGCCGGCGGTGCGCGTCACGTGCGCCGACTGGAACTGCAGGCCGAGAACTTCGCGCGCTACGCGATGTTCGTGGACACGTGGGCGACGGGGGCGTGCTATACGACCGGCGAAATCCTGCGCGGGCGTTCGCACTCGAACCAGAGCTGGAAGAACTGCGGGTCGGCGCCTGGCGTCGTGCATACGGATACCGTGAGCGCCGTCGCCACCGTGGTCGGGGTGGGGCAGTACCAGTCGGCCAAGGTCAACAGCCATCCGGTCATCAACTTCCCGAGCGTGGCGCGGCTGTCGTGGATGCCGGGCTATGCCGCCGCGGCGACGCTCAGCCTGACACCCGCGGCGAAAGTCGGATCGACGGGTGGCAGCCGCATGGAGTTCACCGCGGTCGACCTCGACGGCGACGGCGCCCTGACCGGAGCAGCCGAAGGCTACTTCCGCGTCTTT
>JACMLI010000606.1 GCA_014379705.1 Gemmatimonadaceae bacterium | reverse complement strand
GGGCGGTGCGCACCGTGACCGGGCTCGGGGCCGCGGCGGCCGCAGAGGTCGTGGCGGCGTCGGGACTCGATCCGTTGCATCGGCCGGAGGACGTGACGCCCGCGGGGTTCGCCGCGCTGTACGCCGCCGTGAAGGCGCGGCTGCCTAACGATCCCGGTTCGTCAACTCGAAGCTGAGGCTCTCGAGCTCCATCGCCATGTTCACCGAGCGCAGCGCGACGTCGCCCGGGACCTGCAACTGGACGGGCGCGAAGTTGAGGATGGCGCGAATCCCTGCCGACACCAGGCGATCGACGGCCGCCTGCGCGACGTCCGCCGGCACCGCGAGGACCGCGATCTCGGCCGGTCGTTCCCCGAGGTCGCTCGTGATCGAGGCGACGTCACGCACCACGTGGCCCTCCCACTTCGAGCCGATCTTGCGAGCGTCGGTATCGTAGACCGCGACCACGTTGAACCCACGGGACTTGAACCCGTGGTACTGCGCGAGGGCTGTGCCGATCTTGCCGGCGCCGACGATCACCACGTTCCACTGCCGCTGCAGCCCCAGGATCTCGCGCAGCGACTCCGTCAGCTCCGGGACCGCGTAGCCCAGGCCCCGTTTCCCGAACGACCCGAAGAAGGAGAGATCCTTCCGGACCTGCGCCGAGGTTGTCCCGCCGTGTTTGGCGAGCTCTTCACTGGAAATCGTGGACTGTCCCCGGGAGGTAGACCCCTCGAGGAATCGCAGGTAGACGGAGAGACGTCGAACGGTGCTGTCGGCGATGCGCTTCACGGCGGAGCAGGCTTGTGAATTCATTCACAAAGTAGGCGTTCTGAGTCCTCGATGGGAGGGGGACGGCGGGATTAACGCTGTACGCGAATGCAAACCGGGCATACTTTCCCACATGCTTCGGCGAGCCGAACGAAAGGCGAAGAGAACCGCGTTGTCCCGGACCAGCGAGCGAAAGCGATCCGCGCTCGCTCACGCTCGCTTGTCCGGGGTGATGAAAGTCTGCCGAGCGACGATCGCGTGACGCTCCCCGGGCTGCGCGACAGGAACTCCGACACCCTGCTGATCACGCGCGCGCGGGATGCGCTGGCCGGCGGACCGCTGCCCTCCGCTCAGCTGCTTGGGCACGTGCTCTCACTGCCCGGCGCCCCCGTGCGCGTCGCCGAACGGATCGCGGACTCGCTTTTCTCGCGGCACACAGATTTTGCGCGCACCGAGAGCGGCGAGTGGACGCTTCGGCGGGTCGATCGTGCGGTCGTCAGGGAGGGCGGCGCGCTGGGCAGCGCACCCTGGGGAGACGTGCCACCCGTTCGGGCGCTCCGCTATGCCGTCGTGGACGTCGAGACCACCGGGACCGGGGCGCGGCTCGGTCACCGTATCACGGAGATCGCTGTCGTACCTGTGGATGCTGGAGTCGTTGGTGAGCCCTTCGTCACGCTCGTGAATCCGCAGCGCTCGATTCCGCCGCAGATCGTTGCCCTCACGCGCATCACCTGGGAGATGGTGCGCGTGGCACCGCAGTTCTCACAGGTCACGCAGGACGTGGTGGAGCGCCTGCGGGGCCGCGTGTTCGTCGCCCACAACGCCACGTTCGACTGGCGCTTCGTGACGACCGAGGTGGAACGGGCCGGTGGTCCGCCGCTCGATGGAGATCGACTGTGCACCGTGCGGCTGGCGCGTGCGCTGCTCCCGCAGCTGCGTCGTCGCTCCCTCGACGCGCTCGCGCACTACTTTGATGTCGAGATCACCGAGCGACATCGCGCCGGGGGTGATGCGGTGGCGACGGCAAAGATCCTCTGCCGGCTGCTCGCCCTCGCCGAGGAGCAGGGACACGACACGTGGCCCGCACTTTCGGCGCGACTCGATCGACGGACGGCGCGCGCGCGACGCAAGCGTTCCGCCCTTCCCAGGTCCGTGGACTTCGACCCCGACTCATGATTCCCGCTTTCGCCTCCACGCAGACGCACACCGCGGGGCGCTTCCGCATCCACGCCATCCAGGCTGGGGGCCAGAAGCTCGACGGTGGCGCGATGTTCGGCGTCGTGCCCAAGCCGCTCTGGGAGAAGCGCATTCCCCCTGACGAGCGCAATCGTATCGGGCTCGGCATGCGCTGCCTGCTGGTCGAACATGACGATGGCCTCGTGTTGATCGACACCGGGTTGGGCAACAAGGAGAACGCGAAGTTCCGCGAGATTTATGGCGTGGAGAATGAGGGTGCGGGGGGAGGCACGTGGCTCGAGGACGGCCTCCGTGCGCTGGGCTTCGGGGTCGAGGACGTGCGGACGGTGATCAACACGCACCTCCACTTCGACCATGCTGGCGGGAACACCTGTGTGCTGCCATCGGGTGAGGTCGTACCGACGTTCCCGAAGGCGCGTTACGTCGTGCAGCAGGGCGAACATCACTGGGCGACGCACACGAACGAGCGGACCGGGGCGAGCTATTTCGGGGCGAACTGGGATCCGGTGATCGGGGCAGGGCGCTTTGAGTTCATCGATGGGGACAAGGAGATCGTGCCGGGGATTTCGACCGTGGCGAGCCCGGGGCATACGCCATTTCACCAGAGTGTGCTGGTGGACGGGGGGAATGGGGAGCGCGTGCTGTTCCTGGGCGATGTGTGTCCCACGTCGGCGCACTTGCCACTGCCCTGGATCATGGGCTACGACGTGGAGCCCCTGGTGACGCTGGAATCCAAGCGGCGGCTCTTGCCACGAGCGGTGGACGAGGGGTGGCTACTGGTTTTCGAGCACGATGCGAGCGTGGCATGGTCGCGGATTGCGCATGATGGGAAGGCGTTTCGGGTCGCGTAGTGGGGTGGTCGGGTGGGCGGTGGGGTCCGGCGTATGGCCGGAAACCTGTTGGCGAAGGCCTTGGCTCGCTCTTGGTGTGGAAGCATGGGAAGCACGAGCAGCACGGGAAGCACGCGAAGCAAGAGAGGCACCGCCAAAGAGGTCGATACCCGTCCATCCCGCTCGACTACTAGTCCACTAGTCCACCCGCCCCCATTGCGCGGCTAACCGCAAGCCTCTTAGGTTGTTAGCTACAATACGGTGAAGTAGAGCCGAACGCGGCTCTCACCTGTCGGCCCACAGGGTGTGGCGTTGACAGAGTCCTCGAAGTGAATCGGCTGCCCTCGCAATGCGATGGTGGGCGGTTGTGCATCGCGGACTCACACGGGTCCGCGTTTTTCTTTCCCGGAAGTGTCGTTAGGCACTTCCATCCTTTCTGCAGAGGGTACGGGACTATTCAGGACACAACCAAGCGCATTCGCGTCAATCGCCAGATCCGCATCAGCCCGGTCCGCGTGATCGGGGCCGACGGCAGTCAGCTCGGCATCATGGAAGTGGACAAGGCGATGGCCCTGGCCGACGAGGCAGGGTTGGACTTGGTGGAGGTCGCCGCCACGGCACGGCCTCCCGTGGTCCGCGTCATGGACTTCGGGAAGTTCAAGTTCGAACAGGCCAAGCAGGCGCGGGTCGCCAAGAAGAAGCAGCACGTGATCGAGCTCAAGGAGGTGAAGTTCCGCCCCGGGATCGACGATCACGACTTCGAAACCAAGACGCGGCACGCACGCCGTTTCCTCGGGGAAGGCAACAAGGTCAAGGTGACCCTCATGTTCCGCGGGCGGCAGATCGCGCACCCGGAGCTGGGCCATGCAGTCGTGGCCCGTGTCCAGCAGGACCTCGCTGATGTCTGCAAGGTGGAAAGCCCGGCCAAGATGGAAGGAAAGTCGCTGACCATGATTCTCGCGCCGAAATAGGCGAGGAAGTGATATCGATGCCAAAGATGAAAACCCACAAGGGCGCGAAGAAACGCTTCTCGGTCACTGGGACCGGGAAGATTCGTCGCCTCAAGGCCAACAAGAGCCACATCCTCACCAAGAAGGACGCCAAGCGAAAGCGGCGTCTCCGCCGTCCGGCCATCATGGCCACGAACGGTGAGGTGAAGGTGATCAAGCGCTTGATCCAGGCGTAAGGAGACCACCATGCCTCGCGTAAAGGGCAATCCCCGGCGCCTCGCGCGCAAGAAGCAGTACATGAAGGCCGCCCGCGGCTATTTCGGCGCTCGCTCCAAGCTCTGGGGCCCCGCCAAGGAAGCCGTCGAACGCGCCTGGCGGTACGCGTACCGCGATCGCCGCAACAAGAAGCGCGACTTCCGTCGCCTCTGGATCGTGCGCATCAATGCTGCCGCCCGCCTCAATGACATGAGCTACTCCGTGTTCATGAACGGGCTGCACAAGGCCGGCATCGAAGTCGATCGCAAGGTGCTCGCCGACCTCGCGGTGCACGACATGGGAGCGTTTACCGCGCTGGCCGAAAAGGCCCGCGCCGCGCTCGCCGCATAACGACAAACGGCAGACGGCAGTTCCGGCAGGACCGAACTGCAACGAGCGGCGGCTGGGCGACCAACATCGCACGGCCGCCGTTCTCGCATCCTCAAACCTCGCCCACGTTCCCGTGACCCTGCCCGACCTCCTGCACACGATCGAGCAACTCCGCCAGGAGGCGCCGGCGCTCATCGACGGCGCGTCCACCGTCGACGCCTGGACCGAGGTGCGTACCGCACTCGTGGGCCGCAAGCATGGCAAGCTCACGGCGCTCATGGCCTCGCTCCCCTCGCTGCCCCAGGAGGAGCGGCGCCCCGCCGGCGCGGCCATCAATGCGCTGAAGCAGGAGATCGACGCCGCCCTCGAGACGCGGCACGCGGCCCTCCTCGCCGCCTCGTCAGGCGGCCCCGCGGTCGACCGCTC
>JACMLI010000605.1 GCA_014379705.1 Gemmatimonadaceae bacterium | reverse complement strand
GTAGGGCGCCACCCACACGTCGAATGGGGCTGTCACCTCCGCGAGCTGCTGCATGATGAGCCCGCGAATCCGCTGCGCCTGCAGGTACTCGATGGCGGGGACGAAGTGGCCGCGCCGGAACCCTGATCCACGATTGGGCGCCGTCATGCGCGCGTCGCCACCGTTGCGCGCGAACTCGTCGAAGGCGGTCGCCGACTCCACGCCGAGGATCGCACTCGTGACGCGCATCATCGGGAGGTCGGGGAGCGAGAAGGGCACGAGCGTCAGGCCCAGGGCGCGCAGCTGCGCGAGCGCCGCCTCGTCGTTCGCCTTGAGCTCGGGATTCCGCCCGTCCTCACGGAATGCATTCTCGAGGTAGCCGATGCGGAGCGCGCGAAGGTCGCGTGAGGCGTCCCAGTTGAACGGGTAGTCGATGACGCTGAAGACGCGGCCGTCGGGGCGCGCGATCGCCCGCAACACGACGGCGCAATCCTCGACCGTGCGACAGATCGGGCCCACGCGATCCTGGCTCCACGACAGCGTCATCACCCCGGCGCGCGTCACCCGCCCGTACGTCGGCCGCAGCCCGGTCGCGCCGCAAATGCTCGACGGGCTCAGGATCGATCCGCTGGTCTCCGTCCCGATGCCGAAGGCGACCCCGCCACCCGCCGTCGCCGAGGCCGGCCCCGCCGAGGACCCACTCGACCCCTCGTTAGGATCCCACGGACTGTTGGTGCGACCGCCGAACCATTGGTCGCCACCGGCCAGCTCCCCAGTCGTGAGCTTGGCGATGAGCACAGCGCCGGCCTCACGCAGCACGTCGACGACGCCCGCGTCGGCGTCGATGCGCTGGTCCTTGAATGCCCCCGATCCCCACGTGGTCGGGTAGCCCTTCACGGCGATGATGTCCTTGGCGCCCCACGGAATGCCGTGCAGCGGGCCGCGGTACCGCCCGGCGGCGATCTCGGTGTCGGCCTGGCGAGCCTGCTGCATCGCCAGCTCATCGGTGAACGTGACGACGCAGTTGAGCGTGGGGTTGAGGCGCTTGAGGCGCGCGAGGTACATCTCCGTCAACTCCACGGAACGCACGCGCCGTGTGCGCACGAGTTCGGAGAGGTGCGTGAGCGGCGTGTACGCCAGGTCCTCCAATCGCGCCGGCCGGCTGACGCGCGGCACCTTCGCGGTTCGCATGGGGCGCGGCGTCTTGTCGACCGTCATCCCTGGTGCCAGGGGGCTATAGTGCAGCGTGAGCGGGACGCCGTTGTCGAGCGGAATGTTCCGCAGCTCCTTGTAGCGCTCGACGTTCTGCGTGAGCCCGTCGATCATTTCGTCGAGCTGCGCGTCGTTGAACTCGAGCCCCGCGACCGCCGCCGCGCCTCGCAACATCTCGCGCGTGAGCTTACCCTGCTGCGGCTGCTGCTGCGCCTGGGCCCAGAGCACGCCGGGAAGGAGCGTCGAGGAGAGCCCCATGCTTCCGAAATACTCGAGCAGCTGGCGTCGACCAATCATTACGTCGGAGGGCATCGATATTCCGGGGGTTGAGTGTGCAAACGAACAGCGCGCGCGTGCCGGAAATTGATGGGCGTGCTGCGCCTACGCGAGCCGCGTGCAGGGTATCACATTCCCTGATCGCACTTCGCAACGCAGAGGAGCCCCATGTCCCAAGGCGTCGTCCTGATCCTGGTCGGTCCTGAATACGAGGACCTGGAGGTCTGGTATCCCAAGCTGCGTCTCGAGGAGGCCGGGTACGAGACGCCCATCGTCGGCATGGGGGAGGCGAGCTATCGCGGCAAGCACGGGTATCCGTGTCCCGTCGACGGCCATGTGAAGGACTGGAAAGCGGACGCCCTGCTCGGGATCCTCGCCCCGGGAGGCTGGGCGCCCGACAAGCTGCGCCGCGATCCCTTGGTGCTTGATCTCGTCAGGCAAGTGCACGAGGCCGGCAAGCTCGTCGCCACCATCTGCCACGGGCCGTGGATCCTCATCTCGGCGGGCATCGTGCGCGGGCACACGTTGACGTCCACCGTGGGCATCCGCGATGATGTCGTGAACGCAGGCGCGACGTGGGTGGATGAACCCGTCGTGGTGGACGGGAACATCATCTCGTCGCGCGTGCCAAAGGACTTGCCGCGCTTCGGGGCGGCGATGGTGGAGTGGCTCGGGCGCGAGGGACATTCTGCACCGTGAAACATGAGGGCGCGAGCCCGCCAGCCGGGGGTGGGCACCCGGCGCCGTCATTTCACGCGCGTGAACCGGAGATGACGGACGCGCCCTGCCTCGAGCATGAACCCCGTGATGCGC
>JACMLI010000604.1 GCA_014379705.1 Gemmatimonadaceae bacterium | reverse complement strand
TACTGGTTGCAGGGCTGGGAACTGGGACTCGTGTACTGGTTTCTGCTAACGGGAACTGGCCTACTGGTTGCTCGACTGGTACTGGTGGGACTGGGTGCTGGCCACCGAGCCGCCCTGCGAGAGCTCCAATACCAGCGAGCTCCCAGTACCAGCGACGTTCCAGTGCCAGCGACGTTCCAGTACCAGTCGAGTAGCCAGTCCCAAGTTCCAGTAAGCAGAAACAAGTCACCAGACCCAGTACCCAGCCCTGCAACCAGTAACCAGTAGTCACCGTTTGCTTTTCAGCGTGCAATGCATCAGCCCCGCTACCGAATTAGACTCACCTCCCTCCTGCTATTTCGCCAGTACCGGGGCTACGGCGTGAGCGACGTGATCGGCGTGAGGCGCAGCGTACGGAACTCGACGGGCGCGCCCTCGGATTGAATGGCGATCTGCCCGTGGTCCGCGGTAGCTTGCGTGCCGAAGTTCGCGAGCGTGCCGTTCACCCACACCTTCACCGATCGGTCGAGCACCTCGATCACCATGCGGTTCCATTCTCCGACGGGCTTCTCGGCACCATCGACGACGTTGGCAATGCGACGCGCCTTGCCTTCGGTGATGCCCCACGTCGCCCGCGGGCCGCGCCGGCGCTCCATGTCGGCCACGCTGATGTCCTCGACGATGCACCAGAAGTCGCCGGCGTTACCGCTTTCCATCTGCACCTCGATCGACTTCGGGAACTGCTTGTAGAGCGCGCGCGGCGTGGATGCGTGCACGAGGACGCCGGCGTTCCCTGGCTTGCCGGTGAAGCGGTACTCCGCCTCGAGTCGATAATTGCGATAGACCGCGTCGGTGATGAGGTGGCCCTGCGGTTCCCCGTTCACCACGAGCACGCCGTTGCGCATGGCGAATGGCGAGCCGACGCGTCCGGTGGAGTCCGCCGGCACGTCGACGTGCCAGCCGGCGAGATCGCGTCCGTTAAGCAGCGACCGCCCCTGCGCGTTCGCGTCCGTCGCCAGCAGGCCAAGGGCAAGCGAGAGACCAGTGATGCGCATCACGAGGCCGGCCTTGCCGCCCGAGCCTTCGTCACGATCTCCCTCACCTCACGAAGCAGCGTCGGGCCGTGGTAGGTGAATCCATCGCGAATCGTCCACTCCACGCCACCGGTCTTCTCGATCTTCCCGTTGCGCACGGTTTCCGTGCCCGAGGGATAGAGCACCTTGAGGTTCTCGAGCGGATTGCCGTTGACGATGATCAAGTCGGCGAGCCAGCCGGGCCTGATGCGCCCGATCTCGTTCTCCTTGCCCAGGATCTTTGCGCCATTGCTCGTGGCATGCTGGATGATCTTGAGCGGGTTGAAGCCCGCCTCCTGCTCGAGCTCCATTTCGCGCACGTAGCCCCAGCCATACAGCTGGTAGATGAAGCCCGCATCGTCGCCGACGGCAATCGTGCCCCCCATGCGCTCGAAGTCGCGCAGGGCCTGGAACCAGAGTCGATAATTCTCCTTCCAGTACGCCTCGTCGACCGACGTCCAGCCGATGAAGTACGACCCGTGGTTCATCGGGTTCGGCTTGAAGAACTCCTCGAGCGTCGGGTGCAGGTACTCACGGAACCAGGGCTGCGTCTGTGCGCGCTGCAGGTCGCGCGAGGCCTCGTAGATGTCGAGCGTCGGCACCCACGCGACGTTTGCCTTGACCATCGCGGCAAGGACTTCCTTGAGGCGCGCCGGATCCGCCTCGCGCCAGAGGCGGCCTGCATACCGAAAGCGATGCGTCTCGTCGGTGATGTTGAAGTCGGGGGGAAAGGTCTGCACCCCGTCGATGATCGCGGCGTCGGGAATCCCGTACCAGTGCTCGATGGTCGTCGTGCCGTACTTGATGTCGTCCCACGCGTTGGTCTCCTCCACCGCCGCATGGTGCGCCACGCGCAGCCCCACTTTCTTCGCTTCGTCGAGCAATGCTTGCATCACGTCGCGCTTGGTGCCGAGGAACTTGATGCCGTCGACCCCCTGCTGCTTGAGTTGCTGCACACGGGCCCGCGCCTCAGCGTCGCTGTTGGGCACCGGCGGGAGGTTGAACATCGGGTAGTGGAAAATCCGGGGTCCCTCGGCCTGGCCGGCGTTGATCCGGTCGCGGAGCGGGATGGTCTTGCGCGTGTCGCTGCCGACATCGCGGACGCTCGTTATGCCTGACGCGAGCCAGATCTTGAGCTCGTAGGCCAGCTCCTGCGGCGTCCCCGCGCGCTCGTCCTGCACGTGGGCGTGGGCATTGATGAAGCCGGGCAGGACGTACTTCCCCTTCGCGTCGATCTCGACCCCGCCCTGCGGCCGGCTGGTCTGCGCGCCGATGGTCGCCGCGACGGCGTCGGCGATGGGCACAAGCGCCGTGATGCGGTTGTTCTCGATCACGATGTCGTACGGACCGGATGCCGGCGTCCCAGTACCGTCAATGACGAGCGCGTTCCGGATGATGAGCCGCGGGGCGCGCTTGCCATGCAGGGTGGAAACCTGGGCCTGCGCGGTCGTCGCGACGCCCACGAAGGCAAGGACGAACCAGGTCGTCGAAAAACGGGGCATGTCGGGGAGGGATGATTCGGTGAGGTGACCTCGATGCAAGGTCGCCTTCGTCACCCCACGCTCGCCAGCCCTGCGCGCTCAGGCGTGGCGGGCGAACGCCGACTCCAGGTGGGCAAAAGGCGTTGCGCGCGCGAGTCCCCCGAACGTACCCTCCGTGGCGATCTCGGTGGCCGCGGCGAGAAAGCCGCCCCACGCCGCGCGGGCGAGCGCCCCGCCCACGCTGATCCGGCGCACGCCAAGTGCCGCGAGGGCCTCGCGGGTCGTGAAGTCACCACCGACGAGTACGTTCACGGCGCGAGGCGCAACGGCCTCCACCACGGCCCGGATCTCGGCGGGAGTCTTGATGCCTGGAGCGTACAGGCAATCGGCCCCCGCGGCGGCGAACGCCACCAGTCGGCGCAGCGTCTCGTCGAGGTCCGGACGGCCGACGATGAAGCCTTCGGTGCGCGCCGTGAGCACCACGCCGGTGCCAGCGTCGTCGATCCCCGCGCGCGCCGCGGCAACGCGTTCCACCGCCAGGTCGAAGCCGAAGAGTGGGCTGTTCCCGTCCCCCGTCGAGTCCTCGATCGAAAGCCCGGCCACGCCCGTCGCCGCGGCCCGCGCCATGTTCACCGCCACGTCTTCCGGCGTCTCGGCAAAGGCCCCTTCGAAGTCACCGTTCACCGGAACCGACACCGCCGACGAAATCGCGGCGAAGTGCGCCAGCGCCTCGTCGAGCGTCACATGGTTGTCCGGCCGACCCAGGCTCCACGCATGGCCCGAACTCGTGGTGGCGAGTGCGGTGAATCCCATGGATTCGAGCAGCCGTGCGCTCCCCACGTCCCATGGGTTCGGAATCATGAAGCATCCGGACTGGTGCATCTCGTGGAAGGTGCGGGTGCGATCGCGGTTGGTCATGTTCGGGTCGAGGGGGACGAGGGGGACGAGATGGACGAGGTAGACGAGGTGGACGAGGTGGACGAGAGGGCCGGGACGGGACGGGACGGGAGGACGGGGTGTGGGGCTCGTCGCTCCGGCGAAGGCCGGAGCCCAATGTCGTTAGGTCGAGGAACGAGATTCACGAGGTGGAGGAAGCTTTACTCCTCGTCCATCTCGTCCATCTCGTCCATCTCGTCCATCTCGTCCATCTCGTCTATCTCGTCTCCCTCCGCTTCCCCTCCTTGAACATCCCCTTGGCATCCCGCGCGTCGGCAGAGTCGGTGAGCGAGTCCAGCGGGGCGAAGGTCGCGAGGTCGGCGCCCTTCACGCGCACGCCGCGATGGAAGATCTCGGAAGGTGTACGCGCGTACGAGTAGCGCAGCACCGTGAAGGCCGTGGGCTCCTTGCTCAGCACCGTCGCGTCCCAGTACGCCTGGCCCCGATCCGCGGCGTAGCCCTCCTCGAGCGCATGAAACGATGCGGGATCCGCGCCCGGCAACATGACCGTGCGAGGCACCGGACGCGAGTTCGGCTCCCCAGTCGGCAGGCTGCAGTGGAACACCTTCAAGCGATCGCGCGCGTACTCATAGTCCACGGCCGCGAAGGTGGAACCATCGCTCCCAGCCACCGGGACCTGCATATAGTAGCCCGTGACCTTGTCGCGCGCGAACGAGTAGTCGAGGATCTCCAGCGAGGCCAGGTCCTTCACGGGGAAGACCTTGCCCTCGAAGTACGCGCGGGTGGTGTCGCGTGCATACCCCCGCTCCCCTCCCGGCCCCGGAAGGATGCGAAAGGAAGTCGCATCGGCGCCTTCGAGCACGAGCACGCGATCGTGCCGGACGAGGAAGTATTCGCGCCCGTCCCGATACGAGTCACCGTAGTACACGTACCTCGCATCGCGTGCGTAGTGATCGTCGAGCGCCTCGAAGCCCTTCCCGTCGGTTTCGGCGACCTGCACGTCCTTGTAGTGCCACGCACCGTCCTTCTGTTGCCACGGACTCTTCCCGTTGCATCCGAGGAGGAAAGACAGGAGACCCATGGCCAAGAGGGGCACGACGCGCATGTGGAAGCGTGAGGAAAGCCCCGGACGCGGGGACGCGTCGAATCTCACCTTCCCTGGCCCGCTCGACAACCCTCCGAGCGTCGTTTGGTCGAGGTGGAAGCGGGGTCCGGCTCGACTTCCAGGACGTCGAGCCGGACCCCATTGACCCGGATTCAGTGCACGACGACGGAGCCGGTCATGCCGCCATGCAGGGTGCAGCGATAGGCGAACGTTCCAGCCGCGGGAAAGATCCGGCTCGCGCTCGCACTCGACGTGTTCCCGATGTCGGTCGGGGCTCCGCCGGTGGTAAACGTCACGTTGTGCGTGAGCGACTCGAACGCCCATGTGACGGTCCCGCCACGGGCGATGTCCACGCTGCCCGGCTGGAACACGGCGTTCGCTGTCGCAGTGACGAGCGCCTGTCCCGGGAAGGACGGTGCCGTGACCGTCACCACAGCTTCGGCAAAGCGCGTCGCGTCCGCCTGCGCCGTGGCACGGATCGTCGCGGTGCCAGCGCTGACGGCCGTCACCTTCCCGGTCTGGTCGACCGTGGCGACGGCCTGCGCACTCGAACTCCACGTCACCGTCTTGGGGGCGTTGTTCCCGACGACCACGGTGGCGGTGAGCTGTCCCGTGTTGCCGACCTCGATGCTCAGCGTCGCCGAGCCTAACGATACCGAGGCCACGACCGCCGTGGCATCCACGCGGATCACCTTCGTCGCCGTCTTCGTCGCGTCGAACGTGGAGGTCGCGGTGATGGTCGCGGTGCCCGCCGTCACGCCAGTGACGAGGCCGGCCGGGCTCACGGTCGCCACCGCGGCGGAACTGCTGCTCCATGTGACCGTGGTCGCCGCCCCACCCACGGCCGTCACCGTCGGCACGAGTTGCGACGTGGTGCCAACGATGATCGCGCTATCCGGGCCCACAACGGTAACGGCGCTGATCGCCGGAGCCGGGCTCACCGTCACCGTCATCGTGCCCTGCTTCGTCGCGTCGAAGGTAGACGTTGCGGTGATGGTCGCCGTGCCGACAGCCAGCGCGGTGACGTTGCCCGTTCCGGAGACCGACGCAATCGCCGGCGCCGATGACGCCCACGTGACGGTCTGCGCGGCGCCGCTCACCACCGTCACCGTCGGCGTTACCTGCACGGTGCCACCCACGACGAGTGTTCTCGTCAGGGGCGCGAGCACGACCGACGTGACGGACGGCGGCGGCGGAGACACCGTCACCATAACGGTGGCGCTCTTTGTGGCATCGGCCACCGACGTCGCCGTGATGTTCGCCGTGCCCGCCGCCACGCCGGTCACCACACCGGTGACGCTCACCGTGGCGACCGTCTGGTTGGCGGACGTCCACGTGACGGCGGTCGAGGCGCCACCGACGACCGTGACGTTCGCGGTCAGGGGCACCGTTTGTCCGACGAGTACGGCCGGAGTCGCCGGCGTGACCGCGACGGCCGTCACCGCAGGTCGCGGGTTCACCGTCACCGCCACCACAGCGGTCTTGGTGGCATCGAAGGTAGACGTGGCCGTGATGTTCGCCGTGCCGACGCTGACACCGGCCACTTGGCCGGCCGCGGAGACCGTGGCGACCGCCTGGCTCGACGACTGCCACGATACCGCGGTCGATGCGCCGTTCACGGCCGTCACCGTCGCGACGAGCGTTGACTGGTCACCGACCAGCAGGGTTGTGGGATTAGGGGCCACCGTAATGGCCGTGACCCGGGGCGTCGTGTCGGGGCCGGGGCCGCCGTCACCACCGCCGCAGGCCATCGCGCCCACCAGCGCCAGGGCAAGCCTGCCGAACCGGATGCGCGCGGACGAAACATTCGATGAACGACTGAGCGCCATGGATGGAGACCTCATGGATGTGAACCGACCCCGCATCATAGGCATGAGCGCCTGTTGCGGGGCTGCGAGACCCACAAGGTCTCACCTTCCGGGCATTTGCTGAACGGGGACACGTCCAAGGGCGTCCGCGGAACGACGAAAGCTTGATTCGGCGCGATGAGGGCGTGGCAAACGCGACCGCAGCACCTGCGCTTCAGGGCCCCGATTCGACAAAGAACGCGCGCCACTCCACCCGAGACCGAGCGAAGTGCCGCATTCGGCACACCGGGACTTCGCGGACGAGGCCCCGGGTACCAGGCCGCTCTGCCTACCGGCGGCCGATGATGATGTTGAGCCCACCCGCCAAGGCGACGCTCGAGCCATCACCGACCATGAGACGCAATTCGCCGAACGGCCGGATCACTCCAGTGCGTGCTTCGAGGCCACCAAGCAAGTTCAGGCCGGCTTCCGTATTGCTGCTTCCTCCTGCAGACGCACGCATCAGGTTGAGGCCCGCCCCCAGATACAGCATCGCGGCATCGCGAGGCATGGGGTGCACCCTGAAGTCCAGGTTCGCGCCGAGGAGCGACCCGTTGTCGGGAAGGAAGATGTCGATGGACGGATAGAAGTCGACATTCGTCGACAGCGGCACAAGCGCGTGGCCGCCGATGCCCACCGCCTCGGCGTCGAAGTTGTAGGTCACGCGAGGACCGACGGACGTCGGGCGCCCCGTCGCCTGCGCCCCTGCTGCGCCCGCGCCTGCGAGGATGAAGGCGGCCATCACGAACTGTGTCACGTTCCGGGCACGCATGCAGTTACTCCTGGTCATGGGGTTCTCTGACTGGTCAGTGTCAATCATTCGCGTTCGTTGAAACGCCCGTGAATCGAGCGTACCTAACGCTAATCATGGAGTGGCCCGGATGGTCGCCCTCCCTGGGGAGAGAGACGCATGCCCCGATCGGGGCATGTCCCGACCGCGACGGTTCGCTATCCTCGAAGGGCACGATTCAATCCGCGGTTCGCATTGCGTCCTGCGACAGCTGTGCCTCTCCTCTACACCTGCATGAGCCATGAATCGATCCAATAGCCACTCGATGCTCGAGGGCGCCCTGGAGGCGTCCCGCACGCACATCACCGAACCCCTCGCCGACAAGGCTGAGCGCCTCAAGCAGGCGTTGGGCGACACGGTCGATGACCAGATGAAGATGGCGCGCCGGGCCGCGAAGCGATCCCGCGCCTATGCCGAGGACGTCACGGACGACGTGCGGACCCGCACACGCAAGCAGCCCCTCGCCGCGCTCGGTATCGCCATCGGCGTCGGTGCCCTGGTGGGCATCGTGCTCACCTGGCGACGCAGCGGCCGCCGCGCCTAACGCTTCGCAGGGAGCACGGCCTGGGCCAGCAGCTCGCGTGCGTGCTGCTGGCCCAGCGTGCTGGTGGGGTCTCCGCCGAGCATGCGCGCGACTTCCGCGACGCGTGCCGCCCCTTCTGCCACGTGAATATCGGCGGTCGTAACCCCGCCCTTCGCGCCCTTCGCCACGACCACGTGCCGGTGCGCCCGCGACGCGATCTGCGGCAGGTGCGTGATCGCGAACACCTGGTGGTGCTCGGCGACGCGTCGCATGGTGTCGCCCACGCGCAGCCCCACCGCGCCCCCGATCCCCGCGTCGACTTCGTCGAAGACAAGCGTGGGCACATGATCGAGGCGGGCGAGGATCGTCGTGAGGGCGAGCATCATGCGCGCGAGCTCGCCCCCTGACGCCACGCGCGACAGCGGGCGCGCGTCGTGCCCCAGGTTGAGCGCGACGAGGAACTCGACGTCCTCCGCTCCCGTGCGGCCCACCTCGTCACGTGGTGCGAGGCGCACCGTGAACCGCCCATCGGCCATGCCGAGGTCCGGGAGCACCGCGTCCACCGCCTTCTGCAACTTCTTCGCGGCCTTGGCACGCAGCGCCGAGAGCGCCGTGCCCGCCGCGCGCAGTTCTCCTGCCACCTCGGCCTCGCGTTGCGTGAGCTGGCCAAGGTCCAGCGAAGCACTGTCGAGCAGGTCGAGTTCGCGCTGCGCGTCCGCTCCCGCCTCGATCGCTGCATCCACCGTGCCCCCGTACTTCTTCGCCAGCTTGAAGAGCAGGTCGCGTCGCCGGTCGACTTCCGCGAGGCGTTCCGGGTCGACATCGAGCGAGTCCTCGTAGTGCGACGCCTCGCGCGCGAGTTCCTCGAGCTGCACCGACGCCACCTCGAGCATCTCCCGCAGCCGCTCGAGCGACGGGTCGACGCGCGCGGCCGCGCCTAACGCACGACGGGCCGCGCCGAGGGC
>JACMLI010000603.1 GCA_014379705.1 Gemmatimonadaceae bacterium | reverse complement strand
TACGCCATCCACCCGGTGGCCGGGCGCATGCCGGGCCACATGAACGTGCTGCTCGCCGAGGCGAACGTTCCGTACGATCGCCTGTTCGACATGGAGGAGATCAACGAGAAGTTCGAGGCCACCGACGTAGTGCTGGTGATCGGGGCGAACGACGTGGTGAACCCGGCCGCGCGCTCCGACCCGTCGAGCCCGATCTACGGCATGCCGATCCTCGACGTCGACAAGGCGCGCGCGTGTATTGTGCTCAAGCGATCGATGGCGGCGGGGTTTGCCGGCATCGAAAACGAGCTGTTCTACATGCCGAAAACAGCGATGCTTTTCGGCGATGCGAAGGTCAGCCTCTCGAAGCTCCTCACCGAGGTGAAGGCGCTGTAACGGCGCTCAGGGCGCGCGAACAGGACGCGGTGGGGGCATAATAGGCGCGCGCGTGCATTCGGTCGCGCGGCGTCGGGTTGTCGACGACCGGGCGCGCCGCCATGAGTGTCTTTGCGCCCGCGTCGTGGGGCAGGCCGAGCGCGTGGCCGAGTTCGTGCATCAACGTCGCCATCTGGTCGGTCGTTGCGTACGGCTGCCCCCGGGGCGTGTGCTCGGCGACGAAAGTTCTCGCGCGACCAATATGGCCGCCCTCGACGAACGTGAGGTGTGTGACCCCGGCGCGATGGATGTGGGCTTCCCTGTTCCCCTCGAGCGGGAGGCGGTCGACGACCAACACCACGATCTCACTCGTCGTGAACGACTTGGCGGGGACGAGACGGATGGGCGCGCCAGCGCTGTTCCACGCGTCGAGCACCGTGGACAGACGCGCGCTGCGCTCGAACTTCCATGCCGGCGTCGCGCTCGACGGTACCTCGAGCCAGACACGCAGCGTCCTCGTGGAGCCCTCGGTCACGGCCCAGCGCACCCCGGCGGTGCACTGCTCCGGAGCGACCGCGAGACCCGTCCCTGGTCGCCCGCATGCCGTGAGTCCAAGCGCGAAAACCCATAGAGAGATCCGGACCATGCTTCCTCCGAGCGTCGACGTGTCACCGTGCGACGGTCAAGATGAGGTCTCGGTCACGTAACGGTTTATCTCTCCCCCTTGCAAGAGCGCACTGTGTAACGGTGAGCTCAGTCCTCCCTCGCTGGCGTCGTCATCTGTCGTCCTCGCCACTGTCGGGGCCTCTTCAGGGTCGAGAGCACGAGTCGAAGGGCGGCGAGCGGATCGGCGAGGGGTGAGAGCCAATAACCGACGGAGTGCTCTGCATAGCTGGCCTTGAGCGCCCCAAGCATGAGGAGGCGGATCGCGAAGACGGCGACGTTGAGCCACAGCAGCGCCTGGCCGGCGCCGCTGAACACGTTGATCGCCCCTGTCGCCGCGAGCAGGAGAAGGGGCGCGGGAAGCCCCTGCACCAGCATCACGAACGCGACGTCCAGCCACTGTCGGGCGCGCGTGGTCGCGTCCGAGAGGTCGAACGACCGGCCCCACTCACGCCACATGTGCGCAGCGCTCGTGTAGGCTCGCACGTCGTACAGCTTCGATCCGTCGAGGAAATCCACGGCGATGCCACGGCGAGCGAGCGAGCGGGCGAGCGTGACGTCGTCGGCCCATGACAGGCGGGCGGCCTCGTACCCCCCGTGTGCGAGCAGCACCTCCCTTCGCGCGAGGAAGCACTGCCCGTTCGCCAGCACCTTGTCGGGATCGGGACGCCTGACCCCAGCCGCGCCGGTGCGATACACGAGGGAGACGAGCATCGAGGGCTGGACCCACTGTTCCGCCACCGTCATGCCGGCAAAGCGCGGGGAGAAGGAAACGACGTCGCACCGTGCGTCTCGCGCTGCGGCCACCACGGCCGCCACCATGCCCGGCTGCGGATCCGTGTCCGCGTCGACCCCAAGCACCCACTCGCCTGTCGCGTGCGAGAGGCCATGCTGGAGGGCCCAGACCTTCCCAACCCATCCCTCTGGCAGCGGTGGATCGTTGACCAGTCGAATGCGAGGATCGCGCATGGACGCCTCGCGTACGACGGCGTCGGTACCGTCGGTCGAACGGGAGTCGACGACGATAATCTCCTCGAGAGGCGCTCCCTGTACGGCCAGTCCCGCAAGGCACCGCCCGACACGCGCTGCCTCGTTGTAGGTCGGCACGATGACACTGACGCTCGTGTCGTTGAGGCCTTCAGGCCGCGGCTCCACGGGTGGGCGTCGCGTGCGCCCCGCGGCGAGACGCGCGAGGACGAGCAACAGCGCGGCGCCCTGGAGAGCGAGGAGTGTCGTTATCAACACGTCAGGTGCGCGCGGTCAGGAAGGAACGACACGGGGCACCGGCCTTCGCCGGTGCGACGGGTGGAAGAACGCCCACCCGCCACCACTCGTCTACTCGTCCACGCGTCTACTCGTCTCCCCTACTGCGCCGTCGTGATCGGATCGGGCTTGAGCCAGTACGTGAACCACTGACGCAGTCGCCCGAGACGATCGACGAGCAGCCACGGCTCACCGGCGCGCGACAGGTCGTGCGTGGAGCGCGGGTACCGCACGAGTTCCACCGGCGTCCCCTGCTTCTTGAGCCCCACGAACCACTGCTCGGCGTCGGTCATCGGCGTGCGATGGTCTTCCTCGGACTGCACGATGAACGTCGGCGTCTTGACCTTCCGGATGTAGCGGATCGGCGAGAGCGTGTCGTACATGACCGGGTTGTCCCACGGCTTGCCGAGAAACTCGAACTCCGTGAGCCCCTGGGCGTCGGACGTGCCGTACCACGACCACCAGTTGCTGATCATGCGGTCGGCCTGCGCGGCCTTGAATCGATTCGTCTTCACCGTGACCCACGCCGTCATGACGCCGCCGTACGATCCACCAGTCACGCCCATGCGCGTCGAGTCCACATCCGGGCGCTTGGCGACGATGTCCACCGCCTTCATCAGGTCCTGGTAGTCCTCGGCAAACCAGCGACCGCGCGTGGAGTACGTGAACTTCGCGCCGTAGCCCGAGGAACCGCGCGGGTTGGTGAACAACACGAACATCCCGGCCCCGGCGAGGTTCTGGAATTCATCGAACCAGTTCTCGCCGTACGCGCTGTGCGGGCCGCCGTGGATATAGAGTACCACCGGGTACTTCCGCGACGCATCGTAGCCGTAGGGCTTCATGAGCCACCCTTCGACCTCCACGTTGCCCACGCTCTTGTAGGTGAAGCGCTCGGCGTCGGACATCGCGACCTTCGACAGCAGGTCGTCGTTGAACGTCGTGAGCTTTCGCTCGTTGGAGCCGTCGACGTTGGAGAGGAAGAGTTCCGTCGGCTTGTCCATGCTCGTGGAGACGTAGGCCACCTGGTTGGCGGCATGTCCCATGGTGAAGCCGTTCAAGCGACGGCGTCCGCCGATGACCTGCTTCATCTGCCTTGTGGCAGGATCCACGATGAAGTAGCCCGAGCTGCCGCCCACGGCGGCCGACATCGCGATCTTGCCGTCGGGGAGCCAGTCGTAGCCATCGGGTTCGTACTGCCAGTCGCCCAGCAGGTTCACGGGTGCGCCACCAGCGGTCGCGTCAACGATCCAGAGCCGCGTGGACGTCACGCGCGTCGGCGCGGCGGTGAACGAGATCCACTTGCCGTCGGGGGACCAGGCGACGTCGCCTTCCCCACCCATCGCCGTCGTCAGGCGTCGCGGCGTCCCGCCCGTCACGGCAACGATGAACACGTCGGCATCGTTGCGAGGCTGCTCGTCGCGCTTTGCGTCGTACGGCAACTGCGCCAGCGAGTCGCGCTCCGCCTCGACCACCGAATCCGGGCGCAGTCCCGGGTCGGCCACGAAGGCGACCCACCGCCCATCGGGTGACACGACGGCACTGCGGCGCGAATACGCCGTGCTGTCCATCATCTTCTTCTTCGCGCCCTCGGCGAAGGACTGCATCCACACCTGCGTCGGCCGGTACACGCGTCGATCGCGCGGCCCCGGCAGGAAGCCCGGACCGTTCGACTTGTAGCGCATCTCGGTGATGTGGCGTCCGTCGAAGCGCTTGGGATCCACGGGTGTCGTGATCGACCCGTAGGGCGGCCGCGCCATCGGCTGCATCTCCTTGAAGCCATCCGGACGCGCCGAAGCGGAATCCGCCGTGGTGGCCTCACTCCACACCGCAAAGCTCCGGTCCCTCGGCATCGAGCCGGCGGAGTAGCGATCGATCTCCATCGCCTCTCCCGACGGCTGGTCCATGCGGATCCCCCACGTGCGCCCGCGCGAACCGGGGCGTTGCGAGGCGAAGAGGAGGTACGCGCCGTCGGGAGACCAGCGGGGGTTCGTGCTCTCGTATCCCGGACTCGTGAAACGCTGCGCGGCACCGCCGGCAGTCGGCGACACCCAGATCTCGCTGTGGCGCTTGTTCTCCCCCTCACGCACCGTCGTCAGCGTATACGCCACGAACTTCCCGTCGGGGGACATGGCCGGAGCTCCCACCGCCTGGACCTTGTACCAGTCGCCGGGTGTGAACGGCTTGCGCGCCTGGGCATTCGCCGTGGCACCGATTGCCGTGAGGCCGAGCAGGAGAGTTGCGTTGCGCCTGTTGCTCATGGAGGTTCTCCACATGGTTCGAATCGCCAGCCCGGGGAGCCCGGGCGCGGGAAGATACCGTCGATGATCCATCTACGCAGCATCGAACGGAAGCGTGGGAAAAAGGGTTCCGACCGGTTCCCATTCACGGTCCCGGCTATCCGGGATCTCGCCCCCTTACAGCTGACGTCCCCGGTCACGTTCTTCGTGGGCGAGAACGGGTCCGGGAAATCGACGCTGCTGGAGGGGATCGCGACCTCGATCGGCCTGCCCACGGTCGGGAGCGCGGACAGCCGCAGCGACGCGACCCTCATCGCGCAGCGTGAACTCGCCGGGGCGCTCACCCTCACGTGGACGATGCGGGCCACGCGCGGCTTCTTCCTGCGCGCCGAGGACTTCTTCGGCTTTACGCGCTCGCTGGCGCGGATGCGCGAGGAGTTGCTCGCCGAACTGGACGAGATCGCCGTGACCTTTGCCGACGCGTCCCCCTGCGCCCGGGGGTTGCGCCGTGGTCCCATCGCCGGGTCGCTGGCCGACATGGAGCGCCGCTACGGCGTCGACCTCGACGCAAACTCCCACGGCCAGAGCTTCCTCAAGCTCTTCCAGAACCGGTTCGTGCCGGGAGGCCTCTACCTGCTCGATGAGCCCGAGGCGCCGCTCTCCCCGCAGAGCCAACTCGCATTCCTCGCGATGGTGAAGGACATGGTGGCCGAAGATTCGCAATTCATCATCGCGACGCACTCGCCGATCCTCCTCGCCTTTCCGGGCGCCGAGATCTATTCGTTCGACGAGGCCCCGGTTGCCCGCGTGCCTTACGAGTCCCTCGAGCACGTGAACCTCACGCGCGACTTCCTCCGCGATCCCGAACGTTTCCTGCGGCATCTCTGAGGGATAGGTTTCGACAGGCACGCGATCGCTCAACCCTACGACCAGACGAATGCGCTCGCTCGATGCACCAGGATCACGCCTCCTCGACCTGTGGGCGCGGCTGTCACCGCTGCCGGGGGGACGCTGGATCTTCCACCGCGCCCTCGCCCGCATGGTGCCCTACACAGGCGCGTTGGGGGCGCGCGTCGTCACGCTGGAGCCGGGGCGCGCGGTCGTGGAGCTCGTCGAGCGGCACGGCGTGCGCAATCACCTGCGGTCGATCCACGCCGTGGCCCTCGCCAACATGGCGGAACTTGCCAGCGGCACGGCGATGCTCACCGCGCTCCCCGCCGGCGTCCGCGGCATCGTGACGCGCATCGAGATCGAGTACCTGAAGAAGGCGCGCGGCACGATCACGGCCCGGTCGGAGGTGTCCCTGCCACTCATCGATGGGCCGATGGAACTGTATCCCGAGGCCTCGTTGACCGACGCTGACGGCGACGTCGTAGCGCGCGCGCGGGTGACGTGGAAGGTGCAACCACTCGGGGTGCCGGCCGCGTTGCCCGCCGGGCACACGGCGTGACGCAGGTCCACGTGCCGATCGAGACCGCGCTCACGCGCCATCTCGATATCGAACTCCCGGTGATCTGCGGCGCGATGTACCCCTGCAGCAACCCCGAACTGGTGGCCGCGACGTCGGCGGCGGGAGGTATGGGGGTGTTCCAGCCGATCTCGTTGACCTTCGTGCACGGCCACGACTTCCTCGAGGGAATTCGCCTGATGAAGGGGCTCGCCAACGGACGCCCCATCGGGATGAACGCCCTGATCGAGGCGAGTTCGCGGACCTACCATGAGCGGATGGTGAGGTGGGTGCACCTCGCCCTCGAGGAAGGGGTGCGCTTCTTCGTCACGTCGTTAGGCAATCCGCGCTGGGTGGCCGACGCCGTGCACGCCGCCGGGGGCGTCGTGTACCACGACGTAACGGAGCTCAAGTGGGGACAGAAGGGCCTCGACGCGGGAGTCGATGGCCTCATCGCGGTGAACCGGCGCGCCGGTGGCCACGCCGGCTCCCGCCTCGCCCCGGCCCTGCTCGAGGAACTCGCGCCCCTTGGCCTGCCCGTGATCTGCGCAGGGGGCCTGAGCACCGGCGCAGACGTGGCCGAAGCGATCGGCATGGGCTACGCCGGCGTCCAGATGGGGACGCGCTTCATCGCCACTCCCGAATGCACCGCGCACGAGCGGTACAAGGCCGCGATCGTCGCCGCGACAGAAGACGACATCGTCCTCACAGAGCGGCTCACCGGCGTGCCCGTCGCGGTTATCAACACGCCGTACATCGAGCGCATGGGCCTGCGCGTTGGTACCTTCGCCCGCTGGATGTTTCGGGGACGCAAGACGCGGCATTGGATGCGTTCTTTCTACGGCCTGCGCTCGATCCTGCTGCTCAAGGCGAGCAACCGGCGCGGCGACGCGGACCGCGACTACTGGCAGGCAGGGCGCAGCGTGGCCGGTATCACCTCGATCCGGAGCGTGGCCGACATACTCGACGATGTCCGCACGGCCTTTCGCACGTCGCAGCACGAAGTGACCCGCTAACTCCGAGAGTTGTACAAGCGCACGCTCGCGGTATCCCCGCTCGCGCCTTCCCCTGCTCGCCTATCCCTGGCCGCCCCCCCAACACCATGCGCCTGACGACGCTCGCCTTCCTGCTCTGTGCGCTCTCCTCCGCTGCGCGCGCGCAGGTCCCCGCGCGCCCCGCCGTCACGATGGCCATCGTCGGCGGGCGCATCATCGACGGGTACGGCGGGCCGGTCATCGAGAACGGGGTCATCCTCGTCGCCGGGGAGCGGATCGTCGCCGTCGGCTCCGCCGCTGACGTCGCGGTGCCTAACGGCGTTCCCGTGGTCGACGCCAACGGCATGACCGTGCTCCCTGGGCTCATCGACATGCACGTCCACCTGCACATCGTCGGACACGGGGACTACAAGCGGTGGGACGAACTGTATGGCACGCGTGACGCCGACGTCGTGATGCCGATTGCGGCGAAGCAACTGCTGATGGCGGGGGTGACCTCGGCGCGCGACCTCGGCGCCCGGCTCGACGACATCCTCACGGTGAAGCGTCGCATCGCGAACGGGGAGATACCCGGGCCACGGCTCTTCGTGTCCGGGCCCTTCATCCAGCACGCGCCCTACGAGGCGTACGAGAAGGACCTGCGTTGGGGGTCACCGGCGCCGATGACGCGAAGGCCAAGGTCCAGCGACTCATCGACGCGGGCGTCGACTTCATCAAGCTGATCGATCAGGACCAGATGACGCGCGACGAGGTTCGCGCCGTGGTGGAAACGGCACATCGCGCCGGCCGGCCGGTGGTCGCCCACGCGCACCGCATGGATGAGATCCGCATCGGACTCGACGCGGGCGTCGACGGCTTCGAGCACACGGGACTTGGTACCGCGCCGGGCTACGCCGAAGACGTGCTGCAGCGGCTCCGGGAGCGCAACTCGGGACTCTACTGGACGCCGACCATCTCCCCGCTCTTCACGCTCTACGAAACGGGGACCGTCTTCCCCGAGCGACTCGACGATCCCGCGTGGCGCGTTGGCATGCCCGCCGACATGGCGTCTGAAATCCGCCGCTCGCTCTCCACGATCTCGCAGCTGCCGTACTACGCGCTCTTCCCGTCACGCATCCCGCTCCTGCAGCGCAAGTTCCTCGAGCTGCGCGGGACGGGCGTTCGCATGATGATCGGGACCGACGCCGGCATTCCCGCGATGTTCCACGGCGACGCGACGTGGCGCGAGATGGTGAAGTGGCGCGAATTCGGCGTGCCGCCGATGGAAATCATCCAGTCGGCGACGCTGTGGCCGGCCCGCTTCCTCCGCGCCGAGGATCGCATCGGCGTGCTCGCCCCCGGCCGCTACGCCGACATCATCCTCGTCCGCGGCGACCCGCTCACCGACATGACGGTCGTGCGCGACGTGAAGGTCGTCATCCAGGGCGGGAAGCGCGTGCGATGATCCTCGAGATCCGCGACGTCGGTCGCAAGACGCCAGGCGACGGCCGCCTCGAGATCACGGAAGCGACATTCCGTCGACTGTCGATGGAGCAGGAGCTCAGGGCTACCGTCGATGACGTGAAGGCGTCAGCCCTGCTGGAGCGGATGCCGTGCACCTGCCGCGCAGGAGAGGGGAAAGCGCACGCGCACTGGTTCGTGCGCTCCGACGCGTTCCGTCACCTCGTGCCCGGCGAGACCTGTGTGCTCGAGCTCACCTCGCCAGGGCGCCTGACGGCGGCGCGGCCACACCCGCTCGCGCCCTGACGTGTCTCACGAGTTAGGGCGCCCGGCGCCCTGGGCGATCTCCTGCTTGAAGGCGTGCATGACGCAGCGAACGCCCCCGTTCTCGCGCACCTCCCCGGTGCGCAGGCCGGTGTATCGCTTGACCATGTTGCGCATCGACGTGCCTGATGGGAAGTCGAGCAGCAGGGCGACCTGCTCGATGGAGCGACCCGGATCCTCGAGCAGGCGCGCCGAGACTAGGAGTCGGCACCAGGCAATGATGGCGCTGGGCGGAGGAAGGTTGGCGGCGTTCAATCGATCCACGAGCGTCTTGCGATGGACGTGGAGGGCGCTCGCGACGTCCTCGACCGTCAGCGCGCGGCGGCCGTTTTCCAGGCAGTACCGCACGATGGGCGCGACGTTTGGAGGAACCAATGGTTCCACTTCCGCCGCGATCGCGCTGGCAGAACAGTGATCTGCAGCACTCGTCAGCGACGCGCGAAGTGTGACTTTGACGTCATCCATGTCGCGGATGACGAGGTCGTTGACTCCGGCCCTGGCAAACGCGAGCATCTCGCGTGAGACGGCGGGCATGGCGCAGTAGAGGACGATGGGAACGCTTGGGAATCCCTCATGGATGCGACGCACCGTGGGGAGCGTGCTTTCACCCTGCGCGTCGCGCATGTCGAGGACGACAACATCCGCGAGACCATTCTGCACGAGGGCGATGATCTCCGACTGACGCTCACACGAGTGGAGATGTGCCTGTGACCGGGTCGCCTCCTGGAGGCGCGCCCGGGATGAGGGATCCCACACCAGAGCAGCAACGATCATCGCGGGCCGGAAAGTGGCCTGAAGGTTACACCATGTAAGGGCTCTGCCCATACGGTGTCAGTGTCCTGCGTAACCGGCACCTACAGTATCGCAGTTACTCAAACCTCCAAAGGGGACAGTTATGAACCGCGTTGCCCGCTTCGTTGCTTTCGCCGCAGTGGTCGTCGGATTCTCGGCCTGCGCCAACCCGACGGCTCCGGCCTCCAGCAAGCAGTGCAACCCGAAGGCGGGTTCCGCCTGCACGAACGTTGACTTCGTGAATCCGAACGTGGATTTCGTCAACCCGAACGTGTAAGGACAAACGCGGACTCGTCGGTCTCGGGTTCGAACTGCTCCAGGTTCGAGACGAGCTCACGAGTCGGTACCTCGAGATCGCGCGGATCGGGCTTGGTGGCGGCCCGCGCGATCTCCATGCGCTCAGAGGTCACTTGGAGTTCATGGAAGCCCTTGGCCTTCGCGATGGCCAGGGTGTCCTGACGGAACCGCTCGGCGGTGACCTCGTCGCCAAGCGCCTGGTAGCCCTGGGCGAGGTGCTGCAGCGCCTGCGCATTTTCGAACGGGAGCGAGCTGCGCTCCACCGTGTTGCGGATTTCGAGAGCCAGCCGGTCGAGCCGCATGCGGTCGGCAGTTTGTCCCGCGGCCAAGGCCGCCCCACCGAGGGCGGAGAGCCGCACGCGCAGCACCGTCGTTCGTGAGAGTGCGCTAAGGAACGACCGCAGGGCCGCCGCCGGGTAGCCCGACATCAAGCACACCTGCGCCATGTTCGTGAGCGACTCAGCCTCCTTGGTCGCGTCCCCGTCGGACATGCGGAAGGCGGCCCACGAATGCTCGAGCGAACCGTCGTAGTCGCCGGTCATTGCCGCCGTAATCGTGAGGCCCTGATGGGCGAAGTACTGCAGTTCGCGCCCGCCGGCGGCGATCGCCATCGACAACCCGTTCTGGAAGAACACCCGCGCCTTGGGGTAGTTGCCACGCACGCGCGCCAGCACACCACGGCCAAGGGACGCGCGCGACTGCAGTTCCTGGTCACCGGAGCGATCGCCGATCAGCGCCGCCATGCGGTACAGCTCGTCCGACGTCTCGAGCTCACCCAACTGGCGCGCCACGCGCGCCTGGTCGGCAGCGAGCAGGCCGCGCTCACGATCGGACGCCTGCACCACGGCAGCACGCGTGTAGCCAAGCACCGAATACGCCACGGAGAGCGCACCCGCTTCTGCCATGCGCGCGGCAAACCCACGGCACGCACGGCTCACTGCATCGGCACCACTCCGGGTGTCGATCACGGAAAGACCGGCAACGATCAGGCGAAGGTCGTTCTGGTGGCTGGACGAATCGACACCCACCGCGTCGGTCGTTTCGATCAGGTCGCGCAAAGCTTCGGCAGACTGCACCGCCAACTGTTCGCGCACCCCGTCACCCACCCGACTGAGCCGACCCAGACAATGGGTCAAGAGCAGCCAGACGGTGTCGGCATTCCCGAACTCGGAGCGCTTCGAAAAGCGATCCAGGTCGGAGCGGTACGCCTCGAACGGGCTAAGCGGTGCGAGCATTCGAAAACCTATTTAGATGGCGCGGCAATAATTCCGCCAAGTCCCGGAATACACAAGGGACTCGATGCCCGTAAGAGCAGGCAACGTGCCCAGCACGCCCGTACCTGAAGCAATGCATGATCTCCTCGCTGCAAACCGTTACGTAGTATGAGCCTGAGCGAATGTACCACTTTTCCTCATTATGTACATTCAATCTAGTGGAGCCGCGGCACTACCGGAAACTGCGGCACACATCACAGAATTGCGTCATCCTCACTCAGGAAGTGTCCCGCCATCGGGTCACTTCCCTGACAACTACGGTCGGATTCTCAAGACACCGGTACCATGAGCGACGTCCAATCTTCCTTCCTGACCGAGTCCACGGCCCTCTTCCAGAAGCAGAAAGCGCTCGCGGAGCGCGCGATGTCGCAGGTCGCTGACCAGGATGTGTTTGCGACCCTCGACGCGGAGGCCAACAGCATTGCCCTGATCGTCAGGCACCTGCATGGCAACATGCGTTCCAGGTGGACAGACTTTCTGACCGCCGATGGCGAGAAGGCCGATCGCCAGCGCGACACCGAGTTCGAATTGCCGCCGAGCCTGACGAGAGCCGACGTCATGCGGGCATGGGAACAGGGCTGGGCCTACCTGTTTGCAGCGCTCGCCAGTCTCACGCCGGAAGACCTGGGGCGCACAGTCACCATCCGCAGCCAACCGCTCTCCGTGATGAGCGCGATCCTTCGCCAGCTCGATCACTACGGCCAGCACGTGGGACAGATCGTCCTCCTCGCCAAGCACAGCCGCGGCACGGCGTGGCAGTCGCTATCGATCCCTCGCGGGAAGTCGGACGAGTATTTGCGGGGGAAGACCTGAGGGACGTGAATCGGGATTGGTGATTCGTGATTCGTGAAGGAAATGGTTGGAACGCCCCAACACGAATCACGCCGAATCCCGAATCACGATTCACGATTCACCATTCCCCGCCCTACGCGTTGTAAATAACCCCGCCGCGCGCACGGTACGCTTCCATTACCTGCCGGGCCTCGTCCCGCAGGGGCCCCCCCTCGATGCGGATGCCGCGGCGCCGCAGGTAGGCGAACGACTCGGGGAACACCGGCCCCTCGTCGAACGCAAGGCGCTGGGCATCGTCGCGACGGGCGGCAAACACGACCCGCGTGACGCCACTCCAGAGCACGCCACCGAGGCACATGGCGCACGGCTCACACGATGTGAACAACTCACGGCCCGCGCCTGCCGAGGTCGCAAGGGAGAACGAGCCCACCGACGCCTGGGCACGCATGAACGCCATCATCTCCGCATGCAACGTCGAGTTGTTGAGCCTGACGACGGAGTTCATGCCGATGCCCAGCAGCGCGCCGCTGGCTCCGTCGAAGATCGCCGCGCCGAATGGGCCCCCACTGCCCCGCTCCACGTTCAGCCGCGACAGGTCCACGGCCAGCTGCATCCGCTCCGGGTCCGACGCGTACACGCGTCCCGGGGCGTCGAACTCGGCGGCCCACTCCGGGAGGGTGATCGAAAGCACCGACGACGTCACGGGGGATCGTTGGCACGCGGCGCCTCGAGGCCGAACGCCTTGCGAATGCGCACCGTGCGCTCGAGTTCGTCCGCCGACTGAAGGACCTTGTTACGGAGGTCGGCCGCGAGGTTGGGACGGCCGTCGAGGAACGCGCGCACGATCTGCAGCGCCTCTTCACTGGTCTGGCCTTCGACGAAGCCGCCGATCCACGCTCCGAGGTAGAAGATGCGCCGGTTCTTCTGGATCCACCCGAGCGAATCGAGGGCCGGCGTCAGGTACGCGCGGGTGAGTTGTTGCGCCTCGAGCGTGTTGAACGCATCGAGGCTCGCGGTCGCCCAGTCCTCGTTCAGGTCACGATCGTCGAAATAGCGCCGGAAGTACTCGGCCTTGGTCGCGGGATCGACGCGCGCAGCCCTGGCCACGAAGGAGCGACGCGCGCCCTCAGGGGTCACATCCCGCGCCTCCTCGGCAGCGAGTCGCGCGCTCGCCGTCGGCGCGCCCAGCGCCACGAGCCGAGTCACGATGGCCCACCGCACGGGCGGGCGGAGCGAATCACCGGCGATCGTGGTGCTGTCGAGCATGCCGTCGAGGAGCACGGCCGCGGGTTCCGTCGCAGCAACACGTATGTAGGTGTCGAGGTGCGCCTTGCGGAGTCCGTAGGGCTTGCGTGCGTCGTTCGTCCCAGCAAGGAGCGCGCGCTCGACGTCCGGCAGGAACGCGGCCCGTTGCACGTCGCCCAGGTACGCCGTCGTCGCTCGCGCGATGCGCGCCAGCAGCCCTCCGACCAGTTGTTCATCGGTCTCGGCGGGGAGTTCACGGAGCGCCGCACGCAGGAAGCGATCGGGTCCCAGCATGGCCTCGCGCACGAGGTCCCACAGCGCCCCCCAGAGCATGGTGCGGAGGAACGGGTCGCTGATCGAGCCAATGTCGCGTTCGAGCGTAGCGACGCTTCCCGGATCCAGAAGGACGAGTGCGTATGCGTAGTCCTGCGCGTTCGCAAAGGTGAACTGCGGCGCCGGCTTCCCCACCAATTCGGCGACCGCTGTCGTCTCGGCGGTGATCGTCAGGGGAATGCGCTGCACCTCCCCACCCTCGTAGACCGCCAGGAGTTCGGTGCGGATCGGCCACGCACGCCGCCCCGAGAGTTCGCGCGCCGGGCGTTGCACCAGCGAAAACGACACGACGCGTCCATCGCGCACCTCGGCGCGCTGCTCGATGATCGGCATCCCCGCGCGCAGGATGTAGGCGTCTCCCCACGCCGCAAGGGACCGCCCCGACGCGGTTCCGACCGCCGAGAGCAGGTCGCGCCAGGTGGCGTTCGCGTAGGAATGCCGGCGCAGGAAACGCTGCAACCCTACGCGAAACGCCGAGTCGCCCACGAGATAGTTGAGCTGCTTGAGCACCGACGGCGCCTTGTTGTAGACTATCGCGCCATAGTTGCTCTTGGCCTGGTCGAGATTCGCCAGGCGTTGCCACACCGGCGTCGTGCCTTCTGTCAGGTCCACCGCGTACGCCGCGGGCTTGTTGCGCAGGTAGAACGACTTCCACGCTTGCGACGCAGGATCGAGGGCGTCCTGCATGCGCGCCGCCATGTAGGTGGCGAAGCCTTCCTTGAGCCACAGATCGTCGAACCACCGCATCGTGACGTAGTCGCCGAACCACTGGTGGGCGACCTCGTGGTAGATCGTGGCGGTGCGTCCAAGGAGTTGCGGGAGCGTCGGCCGTTCCCGGTACACGAAGCGCTCCTCGGAGTAGAAAATCGCCCCGGGGTGTTCCATGCCGCCGAAGGGGAAGGCCGGCGCGAGGACCACGTCGAGCTTCTGGAAGGGAAAGCGCGAGTTGAAGTAGCGTTCGAGCCACGTCGCTGCGCGATCGTTGGCGACGATGATCGAGTCGGCGTCGACGTCGGCGAGGCGCGACTGCCTCACGTAGAGCGTGATCGGCTTGCGAGTCCCCTTGGTGCGCACCTCGGCCCACGGGCCCGCCGCGAAGGCAATGAGGTAGGTGCTGATCGGTTCTGTCTCGCGGAACGAGTGCACGAGGCCGCGCGACGTCGAATCCGACTTGACCTTGATCCCATTGGCCACGGCCCGCCAATCCCGCGGTGTCGTGAGGGTCAGCGTGACCTTGGCCTTGAGGTCGGGCTGGTCGAAGCAGGGGAAGAGCTGGTTCGCGTCCGACGGAACGAGCAAAGTGTAGAGATACGTCCGGCGGTCCACCGGATCGCGCACCCGGATGATGCTGGCGCCCGCCGCGGCCACGACCGCCCCGAACTCGATCTCGACGTGGTTCTCGCCGCTGCGCAGCAGCCGCTGCGGGATGCGCAGGTGCGCGCCATTGAACACGACATCGGTGACCGGGACGCCATTCACCCGCACGCGGCCGAGGATCGGCCCGCGGAAATCGATGATGGCGTCCCCGGGGCGCAATCGATTGAACCGGAGGCTCACGCGCCCGCGGGCAGTGTCCGCGTCGGAGACGTTCATGACGAGGTCATAGCGGACGTCGCCCACCCGTGCCGCCCGGTACTGTGCCAGCGCGATGGGTACGCCCGGCGCCATCAGGGAGTCGGCCTGGGCCCACACCGGGACTGCACTCAAGGTCGCGAGCAGGACAACGAGGAACCGACGCATCATGCGTGGAGCGTACTCTGGGGCAGCAGGGCACGAAAGGGCCGTGATTCGGGATTCGGGATTCGTGAATCGGCAAGGAAGGTCAGATCGGCGCGTTGGGTCGGAAGTCACGTCCGAATCACGCGGATTCCCGGTTCCCGAATCCCGATTCACGGCCTTTGCCGCCCTTCTCTTTGGCGTGTCGTGATCTGATACTCCTGCGTACTTCACACGGCGAGAATCGCGTCATGCGGATCACAAAGGTCGGGGTGGTGGGGGCCGGGGTGATGGGGACGGGAATTGCAGCGTTGAGCGCGTCGGCCGGGTTGCCGGTCGTGCTGCTCGACATGCCCGCGGATGGGGACCGGAACTCCCTGGCGAAGGGCGCGCTCGGCAAGGCGCTCAAGGCGAAGCCGGCGCCGTTCATGGACGTGGCGCGGGCGGGACTCATCACCACCGGCAACACCGAGGATCACCTCGAGCTCCTCGCCGATTGCGACTGGATCGTCGAGGCCATCGTCGAGAGAGTCGAGCCCAAGCAGGCACTCTTCGCCCGACTCGAAGGCGTGGTGCATGCCGACGCGATCGTGGCCTCGAACACGTCGAGCATCCCGATGCACGTCCTCACGACCGGGCGCAGCGACGCGTTCAAGCGCAACTTCCTTGGCACGCATTTCTTCAATCCGGTGCGGTACCTGCACCTGCTCGAGGTCATCCCCACCGCCGCGACGAGCGACGCCACGCTGGCCCGGATCCGCCGCTTCAGCGAGCGCACGTTAGGCAAGGGCGTCGTCATCGCGAAGGACGCGCCGGGCTTCATCGCCAACCGCCTCGGCCTCTACGGCATGGTCCGCGTGCTCCGCCTGATGGAGCAGTTCGGGCTCACGATCGATGAAGTCGACGCCCTCACCGGGCCGTTCATCGGCCGTGCCAAGTCGGCGACCTTCCGCACGAGCGACATCTCGGGCATCGACGTCCTCGCGCACGTGGCCGCGAGCACGGGCGCTGGTACCGGGGAAGACTTCGCGCTCCCCGCGTGGGTGCATCAACTGATCGCGGAGGGGCGCCTCGGGGAGAAGACGGGCGCCGGCGGATTCTACAGGAAGGAAAAGAAGGGCATCCTCACCCTTGACTGGCGCACAATGCAGTACGCGCCCCAGGTCGATGGATTCCCGGCGGAACTCGCCTACCTCAGGAAGGCTCCGCTGGCCGAACGCCTGCGCGGCCTGACGACGGCCAGCGGGCACAGGGCGGAATTCGTGCGCACGCTGTTGCAGGAGGTGTCGCAGTACACCATCGAGAAGACCCCCGAACTGGCCCACGACATCGCCTCGGTCGACCGCGCGATGGAGTGGGGGTACGGGTACGACATGGGCCCCTATCGGCAGATGGACGCGATGGGCCTCGAGTTCCTCAAGGGCGCGTATGTAAGGGACCGCAAGGCGGAGCCCCCCCTGCTGGCCGTGGCGCAGGAGGGATTCTACCGGCAGCTGAACAGCGGGCCGCGCCAGCTCACGCTCACCGGCGGCTATGCGCCGATCGAGTCCATCCCCGGGTTGCTCGACCTGTCGGCACTGCACGTCTCGGGCAAGGTGCTCGACGAGACGCCCGGGGCTGCATTGCTCGATTTGGGCGATGGCGTGCTCCTGCTCGAGTTCCGAGGCAAGATGAACACGCTGGGCCCCGATATCTTCACGATCCTCGAGCGCGCGTCGGCCCGCATTCGCACTGGCAAGCACGAGGGACTGGTCATCGGCAACGCCGACCCGCGCACCTTCACCGCCGGCGCCGACCTCTCACTCGTCGCTGCCCAGGTGCAGGCCGGTGACTGGACGGGCCTCGAGCGCGGCGTGCACGCCTTCCAGCAGGGCGTGATGTCATTGCGTCGCCTGCCCTTCCCCGTTGTCGTCGCGCCCTTTGGCCTGACGCTCGGCGGCGGATGCGAGATGCTGCTGCACGCGGACGCCGTGCAGGCGCACGCGGAGCTGTACTGCGGCCTGGTGGAGGTCGGTGTAGGCCTCCTGCCCGGAGGTGGCGGAACCAAGGAGCTGCTCTTCCGATTCACTCGGGAGCTGGCGAGCTACGAGGAAGCAGATCCCTTCGAGGGGGTCAAGCGCGCCTTCAAGCTCATTTCCATGGGCACGACGAGCACGAGCGCGCACGAGGCGCGACACCTGGGCTTCCTGCGCGAGCGGGACCGCATCTCGATGAATCGGGATCGGCTGCTTGCCGACGCCAAGGCACGCGTGCTGGACCTTGCGCCGGACTACTCCACGCAGTCGCCGATGACCATTCGAGCCCTCGGGCGCGAGGCGCTCGGTAACCTCGAATACGCGGTGTGGGCGATGCGCGAGGCGGGGTACATCTCGGAACATGACGTGCGCATCGGGACGCGCATCGCCTACGTGCTTTCGGGAGGCGACGGACCGCCGCGCGACGTGACGGAGCAGGACGTGCTGGACCTCGAACGCGAGGCCTTCCTGCAGCTGCTCGGCACCAAGGAAACGCAGGAACGGATCGCGCACATGCTCACGACCGGCAAGCCGCTCCGCAACTAGCCCCCACAGGAGTCTCTCGTCATGCAGGATGCCGTGATCGTCAGTGCCGTGCGCAGTGCGGTGGCCCGAGGCAAGCGGGATGGCTCGCTCGCCGCGGTCCATCCGATCGACCTCTCGGCGACCGTGATCCAGGAGGCCGTGAAGCGCGCCAACGTGGATCCGCGCACGATCGACGACGTGGTGTGGGGCTGCGCCATGCCGGAAGGCTCTCAAGGCCTCAACATTGCGCGCCTGGCCGTGCTGCGCGCGCGGCTGCCCGTCGACGTGCCGGCCTCGACGATCAATCGCTTTTGCTCGTCCGGGCTGCAGAGCGTGGCCAGCGCCGCGCAGGCCATCATGAGCGGCATGGCCGACGTCGTGGTGGCGGGAGGCGTGGAGATGATGAGCCAGGTGCCGATGTCGGGCTACCACACGCGCCTGCACGACGACATGACGGAGGGCATGATCGGCATGGGCTTCACGGCGGAGCGCGTGGCGAAGCGCTGGAACGTGAGCCGCGCGGACCAGGACGCGTATGCGCTGGCCAGTCACCAGAAGGCGGCCGTCGCCCTCGAGAGTGGCGCCTTTGCGGACCAGATCGTGCCCATCCCCGTCGAGCGCGTATCGTGGAACGGCAGTACCAAGCAGGTCGAGGAGGGGCACTTCGCCGTCGACGAGCTCGTGCGGCGCGACACCACGATCGAGCGTCTCGGCAAGCTGCCCGCGGCGTTCAGCGCCGGCGGCAGCGTCACGGCGGGGAACTCGAGCCCCTTCAGCGACGGTGCGGCGGCACTCGTGTTGATGTCGGGCGCGCGCGCGAAGGCCCTCGGCATCAAGGCGCTCGCGCGCTTCGTATCGTTTGCGGTGGCCGGCGTCGAGCCCGACGTGATGGGCGTGGGCCCGATCAAGGCGGTGCCCAAGGCGTTCGCGAAGGCCGGCATCGACATGTCCAAGATCGACCTGATCGAGTTCAACGAGGCCTTTGCCTCGCAGGCGCTCGCGGTGAAGCGCGAGCTCGGCATGCCCGACGACAAGCTGAACGTGAACGGCGGCGCGATCGCCCTCGGCCACCCGTTAGGCGCGACCGGCGCCAAGCTCACCACGCAGCTCGTGCACGAGCTCGGCCGGCGCGGGGGGGGCTACGGCCTCGTGACGATGTGCATCGGGGGCGGAATGGGTGCCGCGGGTGTGTTCGAGGTGTTTGGGTGAGCGGGGGATGCTGCGAGCGGGAGATACTGCGAGCGGGGGATGCTGCGAGCGGGGGGTAATGCGAGCGGGGGATGCTTGCGGGCGCCGAGGGTCATCCCGAGCCAGCTCGCAGGGCTCGGAGAAGAGCCAGGAGCTGACGGGAGACAATTGAGGTGGTGGAGTGCACGGGGGCTGCCTGTAATTTCGTGAGAGCTCCGACGCGCACGCTGACGAGGAGGAGAACGTCGCACTCGCGAGCAGACGCATACGCGATGTCGAGAAATGCGCGCAGCTGACGCGGACCGGGGCGGGCATAGCCCTCGGTGATGTTTGCAACGACTGAGATGGCCGCGCGGCGGAGCTGCGCTGACAGGACATAGCGCTCGCACGTCGGGTAGTGTCCAGCCGCCACGTACGCCGCCGCGACCAGGTTCATCGCGTGATGCCAGACAGGAGCCCGACTCGGAGGTGCCTCTCGCGTCAACATGGCCGAAACATCGCGACGGGGGCGCTCGTGCGAAGGACCACCGTGTCCCCGCTGCAATCGTTGGAACGCAAATCCGGGCGTCCGAGCGTTGAGCTGTGCAGCGTCGGGTATTCGAACCCGCAACTTCACGCGTTCGTTACACCCTCTCGCCCTTTCCCCCGCTCGCAGTATCCCACGCTCGCAGTATCTCCCGCTCGCAGTATCTCCCGCTCACACGCTCACACGCTCACTCAGAGCAGATACCCACCATCCACCAAATACACGCCACCCGTGCAGAACGACGCGGCGGGCGAGGCCAGGAAGAGGGCCAGGGCGGCCACTTCCTCCGGCGTGCCGAGGCGCTGGATCGGCTGGTGGCCGAGCACGTCCTTCATGATCGATTCGTTCGTCCAGAGGACCTGCGAGAAGTCCGTCTTGATGAACCCCGGGCAGATCGCGTTCGCGCGGATGCCGTGCCCGCCCCACTCCTTGGCCATCACCTGAGTCAAGCTGATGAGCGCAGCCTTGCTCACGCTGTAGATCCCCAGGCCGGTTTCCGGCGCGAGCCCGCCGATGCTCGAGATGTTCACGATGGCGCCCCGTCCCGCCGCCTTCATCGGCCCCAGAAGTCGCTTGGCGAGCTCGAAGGGCGCCCGCAGGTTGACGTCCATGATCTTGGCGAAGGCCTCCGTGGACGTGTCCTCCACGCCGCCGAACACGGGGTTGGTGGCTGCGTTGTTCACCAGGATGTCGATGCGCTCGAAGCGGGCAATGCACTGGTCCGCGAGCGCGTGGGACTCCTCGAGCCGACCAACGTTCGCCGGCACACCCTCGGCGGCGTGTCCCTCGGCGCGGATCTCGGCTACAGTGGCCTCGACGGCCGGGACCTTCCTCGACGAGACGACCACACGAGCGCCAGAGCGCGCGAGGGCGAAGGCGATGGCTCGCCCGATACCGCGCGTGCCCCCGGTGACCAGGGCGGTCTGTCCGGAGAGGTCGTAGGGAGCAGCCATGCGGTCGCGTCGGTCGAGGGTGGGAGGCCACAAGATGGACCGTCACGCTCAGGGGAGCCAGTGAAGCGCTGGCTCGCAGACGGCGTTTCCCCTTAAGATTCGCGCTCCACCCGGGCCGCGTGCCCGGATCGCCCCCTGACCCTGCTGCCTGCGCAATGCCGAGCCCCACGTACACGCACCTCACCGCCCCGACCCGCGGCGACACCATCACCATGCGCGATGGCGTGCTCGTGGTGCCCGATCACCCGATCATTCCGTTCATCGAGGGTGACGGCACGGGCCCCGACATCTGGCGGGCGTCGCAACTCGTGTTCGACGCCGCCGTGGCGAAGGCGTACGGCGGCAAGCGCGCGATCGAGTGGTTCGAGGTCCTCGCGGGCGACAAGGCCAAGGCGGCGCTCGACACGTACATGCCTGACGACACCCTGGCCGCGATCGTGCATCACCTCGTCGCGATCAAGGGCCCGCTCGGCACACCGGTGGGCGGGGGCATCCGCTCGCTCAACGTGGCCCTGCGGCAGCAGCTTGACCTGTACGCCTGCGTGCGCCCGGTGCGCTACTTCGAGGGCGTGCCCTCGCCGGTGAAGCGGCCGGAGGACGTGAACATGGTGATCTTCCGCGAGAACACGGAGGACATCTACGCCGGCATCGAGTGGGTGGCAGGAACGCCCGAGGCGAAGAAGATGATCGCCTTCCTGCAGTCGGAGATGGGTGTCAAGAAGATCCGCTTTCCGGAGACGAGCGGCATCGGCATCAAGCCCATCTCGTCGGAAGGCACCAAGCGCCTCGTGCGCGCGGCCATCCGGTACGCACAGGCGTACAAGCACACGTCGCTGACGCTGGTGCACAAGGGCAACATCATGAAGTATACGGAAGGCGCGTTCCGTGACTGGGGCTACGAATGCGCGGCCGAGGAGTTCGGTGGCGTGCCGATCGACGGCGGTCCGTGGCTCCGCCTCCCCGACGGCCTCGTGATCAAGGACGTGATCGCCGACGCCTTCCTCCAGCAGATCCTGACGCGTCCGACGGAATACGGCGTGATCGCGACGCCGAACCTCAATGGCGACTACATCTCCGATGCATTGGCAGCCCAGGTGGGCGGCATTGGCATCGCGCCGGGGGCGAACATCAACTACCTCACCGGTGCCGCCGTGTTCGAGGCCACGCACGGCACGGCGCCCAAGTACGCCGGCCAGGACAAGGTGAACCCGGGCTCGGTGATCCTCTCCGGCGAGATGATGTTCCGCTACATGGGATGGCACGAAGCCGCGGACCTCATCATCGCCGCCCTCGGGAAGACGATCGGCCAGAAGCGCGTGACGTACGATTTCGAGCGCATGATGGAGGGCGCGACGCTGGTGTCGTGTTCGGGGTTCGGGCGGGCGATGGTGGAGAATATGTAGGGGAGGCGGTGGACTGGTGGGCTAGTGGACTCGTGGTAGGCAGGGAGACGGCGCAGCACGGATTGGGGCAATCGTCATTGGCGCACAGCGCGGGGGGCAATTGGTGAGACATTTCATCGCGCTCTGCGCTCTCGTCGCGAGCACGCTCGGCATGGCAGGTTCCGATGCAGGCGCTCAGGCGGCGGTTCGCGTTGTCACGTTCAATATCCGGTACGGGACAGCGAACGATGGCGCACACAGCTGGCCCAGTCGCCGGGTGCATCTCTTTACCACCATTCGTGACCACGCGCCGCACATCCTCGGCGTGCAGGAAGCCCTTCGGAGCCAGCTTGACGAGATCGCCGCTGCCGTACCCGGCTATCGCGAGCTAGGCTCTGGGCGAGACGACGGCAGGACCGCGGGCGAGTACTCCGCGCTCCTGGTCGACACGGCGCGCTTCGACATCGTGACCCACGGCCAGTTCTGGTTCTCCGACCGGCCAGAGGAACCCGGCTCCATGACGTGGGGCAACAAGTACCCGCGGATCTGCGTCTGGGCTCGCCTCGCTGACCGCGCGACCGGCGATACGATCCTGGTGTTCAACCAGCACTGGGACCATGAAGTGCAGCCCTCCCGCGAGCGGTCGGCAACGCTGCTCCTCTCCCGCATGGCTGCACTGGGCGCCCATCGGCTGCCAACGCTCGTGATGGGAGACTTCAACTCCGGCGAACAGAACCCGGCGTTCCAGAGGCTGCTCGCGAACAGCAGGTTCTGGTTGCGGGACACCTACCGCGTCGTGGCACCCGACGCGAAAGTCGTGGGCACGTTCAACGGCTTCAAGGGCGATTCGGCGGGCGAAAAGATCGACGCGATCCTGGTGACGAGGCAGTGGACAGTGCTCGATGCCGTCATC
>JACMLI010000080.1 GCA_014379705.1 Gemmatimonadaceae bacterium | reverse complement strand
CGCTGACGCGCGACCTCGATGGCGACGGCAGCATCGACCAGTGGGGCACCGCCCTCATCCGGCCCTTCTACGCCTGGCAGGCGATGATCTGGTCGGGGGGTGGCGACATCCTGCAGCCCGATGGCAAGTCGGCGAGCGGTGCGCTCGATGCGAAGCCCGCGATCGACGCACTGACCTTTCTCACGGGGCTCGTCGTGACGCACGGCGTCGCGCCACGGCCTAACGCATTCCGCGCCGTAACCGGCAACGAGACGCGCCTGTTCTACAGTGGGCGCCTCGCGCTCCTGCCGAGTGGCCACTGGCTGATCCCCAACATCCGCGCGCAACTCGCCAACGGACGCCTCAAGCTCGGCGTCGTGTCGTTCCCGCGCGCGCCTGGTGCGCAGGTAGCGACGCCGCTTTTCGCGTCGGGGTGGGCCGTGCCGCGCAACACGCCGCACCGCAAGCTTGCCGTGTCGCTTGCGGCGGCGTTGTCGGGCCCTGCCGCCCAGCGCACGCGTCTCCACGCAGGACTCGAGCTCTCGGCGATGCCGGCGGTGCAGGCCGCCTTCGCCGCCACCGACACGTTGGGCCTTGATGCGGCGTTCACGCGGCAGGTGGCGAGCGGGCGTCCGCCCTGGGGGGCGCGCATCGCCCGCTTCCGCGAGGTGGAGGCGCAACTGCCGGAGATCATCGATCGCGTCGTGATCGAGGGTCGATCGGTGGCCGACGTCGCCCGTGAGGTCGCCAAGCGCATCGACCAGGTGCTTGTGCGATGATTCCCACGCCCAAGCAGGCCCGGTGGTTGGGTGTGGGCATCTGTGTCGCCTGGGGACTCGTTTCCGGACTGGTGCTCGTCCGCGCCACGGCGCAGACCGAATACGCGCTGGCCGCGAACGAGGCGCGGTCGCTGGCGTCGTCATTCGATTCCACCTGGAACTCGCGCCGTACGCCGGTGCGCACGCTCGAGGCGGCGGGGCGCATCGTGCCCGTGGTCCGCACGATGCAACGGAAGATCGGGCGTGCCGCCGATCGCATCGCCCTCGAGGATCGGGCGATCATCCTTCCCGGCGGATGGCAGCGCCTGGTGAGTGTGCCGATCAAGGATGCCGATCAGTGGGAGATCGTCGGGGCGGTGGTGCTGCGCGCGCGCTGGTGGAACGGATCGGCGTGGGGCTGGGGCGTCATCGGGTTCTGTGTGCTGGTGGCATCGCTGCTCGTCAGGCGCGGGATGCGTCGCGCCTCGGCCGACGCCGGGACATCGCCGCTCTGGCTGGTCACCGACACGATCGCGGTGTTCGCCCTGGGGATGACGGCCCTCGCACTGCTGGCGCGTATCCACATCGCGAATGCCGCCACGGTGCTGCCAGCAGCCACGCAGTCGACGCGATTTGATCCCCTCGTGCTCGCGCTCCCGGATCCGGGCCTGGTCGCGACGGAGTTCGCGGTCGTGCTGCTCGTCGCGGCCGCGGCCATCGTGCTCCTCGCGTGGGTCGTGTCCCCGCGTCTCCCGGTGGGCGAGCGACGCGAAGCCCTGACTGCGTGGGGATTCCTCGCGCCGAGTGCGCTGCACCTCGCGCTCTTCACGCTGGGGCCGCTCGTGTTCACGGCATGGCTCTCCCTGCACGACTGGGACCTGCTCTCTACCGCGCGGCCCTTCGTGGGGCTGGCCAACTATGTGACCCTTGGCCGGGACCCCCTCTTCTGGAACGCGTTAGGCAACACCGCCGTGTATTCGCTCTACGTGCCCGTGACGATGGCGCTCGCCCTGGGGGCCGCCCTCGTGCTCAACCAGCCGTTGCGTGGTGTGCGCGTGCTGCGCGCGATCGTCTTCCTGCCGGCCGTGATCTCGTATGTGGCGATCGCGATGGTCTGGCAGTGGCTCTACCACGCCGACTACGGGCTCCTGAACTACGTCATCCGCTCGCTCGGCGGCACGGGCGTCGACTGGCTCGGCAATCCCGGGACCGCGCTCCTGGCCGTGATGATCGTGTCGGCGTGGGTGCAGGTCGGCTACCAGATGATCGTGTATCTCGCGGGGCTCCAGGGCATCCCGGCTGGCTTGCACGAGGCCGCGCGGCTCGATGGCGCGAGTTCGTGGAATCGCTTCCGGTATGTGACACTGCCGCTGCTACGTCCGGTCTCGCTCTACCTCTTCATCACGGGGATCATCTGGTCCTTCCAGGTGTTCGCGCTGGTGTACGTGATGACCGAAGGCGGTCCGGTGCACGCCACCGACGTCCTGGTCTACCAGATCTACCAGAACGCGTGGGAGTTCCGGCGCATGGGATACGCGTCGGCGATGAGCTGGGTGCTCTTCGCGATTCTCGTGGGCCTGACCGCCGTGCAGTGGCGTTTGCTCAACAAGAGGGTCGACCATGCCGCGTGAGTCTCGTCACTCCTGGCGGATCGCGGTGGGTTACGTGGTCGCGGTGTTGATCGCCGTCGTGATGCTCGTGCCCTTCCTCTGGATGATCTCCACGGCATTGATGGACGAGTTCGAGGTGCTGCAGTACCCGCCACCGCTGCTCCCGGCGTCGCCGCGCTGGCGCAACTTCCCCGAGGCGCTCACGACGCTGCCCTTCGGCCGTTTCTTCCTCAACTCCACCATCGTCGCGTTCTTCACGGTCGGGGGGCAGGTCATCACCGGAGCGTTAGGCGGCTATGCGCTCGCGCGCTTCCGATTTTCGGGCCAGCGCGCCGTGTTCGGGGCGTACCTGGGAGTGCTGATGATTCCCGGGATCGTCCTGCTCATTCCACGCTTCCTGCTGATCGACGCCATGGGGGGCGTCGACACGATGGCCGGCCTCGTGTCGACCGAACTGGTCTCGCTCTGGGGCGTGTTCATGATGCGGCAGTTCTTCCTCACGTTGCCACGCGAGACCGAGGACGCGGCGCGCATCGATGGCGCCTCCGAGTGGACGATCTTCTGGCGCATCGCGGTCCCGCTCGCGCGCCCGGCCCTCGCCACGTTCGCCCTCTTCGCGTTCATCGACGCGTGGAAGGCGTTCCTCTGGCCCCTCGTGATCACGCGGTCGATGAGCCTGCGCACGGTGGAGGTCGGGATCGCGTCCTTCCATGGGCTGTACTACGCAAACTGGCCCTACCAGATGGCGGCGGCGGTCACGGCCCTCATTCCCGTGATGTGCGTCTTCCTTCTCACGCAGCGGTACTTCACGAGGGGGATACAGCTCACGGGGCTCCGGTGAGCGGGCGCGTGTGAGCGTGTGAGCGTGTGAGCGTGTCCAGCGTGTTACCCGCTCACCCGCTCACCCGCTTACCCGCTCACCCTCTTCACACCGCCGATCGTTCTCCACCGAAACTGGATTTGTTACTTGTCGCCGGGCTCATCGGTCATCATGACCGGGGGGCGCTCCGTGCGCGCGCGATGATGCGAAGCGGCCCCCACTCACCAGGGAACGGGCCATGTCCGCAACACAAATCGACGTCGCTGCCTCGTCACTGTCATTGTTGGCGGATGTCGCTGCGCGCCTCAATTCCGAGACGGAGATCGTCCGCAAGGCGACCGGGGTGCTGGAGTGCACCGTTCGCTCGTTAGGGGCGACGGAGTGCAGCCTGTGGCTCGAGACGCCCAGGGGTCTGGTGAGCGCGGTACGCGCGGGCAAGCTCGGCGCGACGGTCGAGGGCATCACGGCGATCCTCGACGGCACCGCAGCCGCCGATGCGTCGGTGGCCGTGCGTCGCCTGTCCATGGGGACGCGTCACCTCGGCGCGCTGGTCCTCCGCATCGAGGGTGGGATCCCCGCCGAGGCCATCATCGCCTTCGGGGCCGTGGCCAACATGCTCTCCCCGGTGCTGGGGTGGGCGGAGAGCACGCGGATCCTGCAGGCCGACATCGAACGCCACACGCGCTCCATCGAGGAAGAACGGCGCTTCATCCACCAGGTCGTGGACTCGCTTCCCGTCAGCCTCTACGTCATCGATCGCGACTACCGCATCAAGGCGTGGAACCGCAACCGGGAAGGGGGCTCGCAGGGCGTGCAGCGCGAGGCCGCGTTAGGCAAGACGATCTTCGAGATCCTGCATCGCGCGCCCGCCGAGAAGCTGCGCCGCGAGTTCGACGAAGTGTTCCGCTCGGGCCGGATCCAGCAGTTCACCATCGAGACCCGGGCCACCGGCGAGCCGCGCACCTACCGCATCACGAAGATCCCGATGCAGGTCGTGGAGGGTGAACTCGCCTCGCACGTCATCACGATCGGCGAGGACGTGACCGACTTTGCCGCGACGCAGGAGCGCTTCGCACAGTCGGAGAAGCTCGCGGCCATGGGGCAGCTCGCGGCCGGCGTCATGCACGAAGTCAACAACCCCCTCGCCACGATCTCGTCGTGTGCCGACAGCCTCTCGGCGCGGCTCGACGACCTGGAGGGGTCGGGCGTTGACGTGCCGGCCGCGTCACGCGAGACCCTCGGGATCATCCAGAGCGAGGTGAATCGCTGCAAGAACATCGTCGGGTCGCTGCTCGACTTTGCCCGGCCTGTCCCGCGGGAGAAGGCGCCGATCGACATGAATGCGAGTGTCGAGCAGACGCTGTCGCTGCTCAAGCACCAGAAGCAGTTCAAGCGACTCTCGCTGCAGACCTTCCTCGAGCCCAACCTGCCGCCGGTGCTCGCGTGCGCGGAGCAGATGCTCCAGGTCCTGATCGCGCTGCTGCAGAACGCGGCGGATGCGATGGAGCACGAGGGGACGATCACGGTGCGCACGCGCCGTGGCCCGTCATCGCACGAAGCGGTCCTCGTCGAGGTGATCGACGAGGGCGCGGGGATCGCGCGCACCGACCTGCCACACATTTTCGAACCGTTCTACACCACCAAGGGTCCAGGCCGGGGCACCGGTCTGGGGCTCTCCATCTGTTATTCCATCGTGACTGGCCACGGGGGCCGGATCGAGGTTGACAGCGCCGTCGGCGCTGGCAGCACGTTCCGGATGCTCCTGCCGGAAGGGACCACCAATGAGTGAACCACACGTGCTTGACACCACCACATTGTCCGATGCCTTTGCGGGCCGCGAGGAATCGCATCTCGTCGCCAACGTGCCGACCCTCGAGGAACTGGAGCGGGTACACATCCGCTACGTCCTGGAGCGCGTGCGCTGGCATCAGGGTCGCGCGGCGGCCGTTCTCGGGATATCCTCCAAGACGCTGTACCGGAAGATCCGGCAATACGGCTTCAAGCGCCCCCACGGGATACCTAACGAGAGATGAAGGTCCTGGTCATCGAGGACGATCCAACCGTCGGTTCCTTCATCAAGCGCGGGCTCGAGGAACAGCGGTGGGGGGTCTCCCTGGTGACCGATGGCGAGGCGGGCGAGCGCGCGGCGCTGGACGAGCCGTTCGACGTCGTCATCCTCGACATGCGACTCCCCGGCAAGTCGGGGCTCGAGGTGCTGTCGGCGCTACGCTCGCGCGGATTCGAGAAACCCGTCCTCGTGCTGACTGCGCAGGACGCCGTCGATGCCAAGGTGGCCACGCTCCGCGCCGGCGCTGACGACTACGTCACCAAGCCCTTCGCCTTCGAGGAACTCCTCGCCCGGGTGGAGGCCCTCGCTCGTCGCCCCCGCTCGATGATGAGCCCGGTGCTCCGGGTGGCAGAGCTGGAACTCAACCGCGACACGCGCGAAGTGACGCGAGCCGGCGAGCCGATCGAGCTGACCCCCAAGGAGTTCGCCGTCCTCGAGTACCTCATGCGCCACGCGGGCCGAGTGATGAGCCGAACCCTGATCACCGAATACGCCTGGGGGTACCACTTCGACCCGGGGACCAACATTGTCGACGTGGTGATCAACCATCTTCGGAAGAAGATCGACGCCAAGCACGTGCGGAAGTTGATTACGACGGTGCGCGGGGTGGGGTATGTCGTGAAATAGGGCGTTTGGGGCGTATAGGGCGTGTGAGGCGTGGCTGGCTGGAGACGTTGACGCGGGTATCGGAGTGTTCGAAAGTTCAAGTTGCTGAGCGTTCGCAGACTCGCCCCATACGTCCCATACGCCTCCCACGCCCTTAACGCATGTCCTCCATCAGGACCCGCCTCGCCAACCGCTTCGCCGTCCTCGTCCTGGCGGCGGTGGCGATCTTTGCGGGGACGGTGTACACGGCGCGGCGAACGGGGGCGTACACCGAGCTGGAACGGCATGGGATTCAGCGGGCCGAGATGGCGCTCCAGCTCTTCAAGCAGGCGGGGGCGTCGCAGTTCACCGTGGGTCAGGGAGTCTCCGCCCCCACCGGGTTCTTGCAGAGAGCGCTCGACGCCATCCCCGGGTACCTTGTTGTCTATGCCCAGGATAGCACGCGGGAGTATCAGGGGCCCAGCATCAAGGCGTTGTCGGCGTTCTATCAGGGCGAAGAGATCACCGAGCTCGCGCGCGCTGATCTCGAGACCTTCGATGCATATGTTCGCGAGGCCAGGACCAGGCAGACTTCCGTCCGGTTTGCCATTCGCAACGACGCCGGGGTGCTGGTGGCGGTGCGGGATTCCTCGGGGCGCGTCGCGGTCTCAGGAGTCTCCGATCAGGAAGCCAATACCTCGTGGCGTGAGATCCTCGGGAGTGCCCTCGTCGCCCTCCCGTTCATCGTCCTGATTGCCGTGGTCGGGGCGTACTTGCTGGCCGGCAACGTGCTCGAGCCCGTCGACCGCATTCGCCAGGAGGTGGAGGCGATCACGGACGGACGCAGCCTGCACAAGCGCGTGGCGGTGGAAGGCGACGACGAGATGTCGCGGCTGACCACGACCCTCAACGCCATGATCGGGCGTCTCGAGACGTCGTTCGGCGGCTTGCGGCGGTTCACTGCCGATGCGAGCCACGAGCTCAAGACTCCCCTTGCCGTGCTGCGGGCCGACGTGGAGCGCGCGATGAGCGCTCCGCCCCACTCCACCGAGCAGCTGGTCGCGCTGGAGGAGGCGCTGCAGGAGACGGCGCGCATGACGGCGCTGGTGGACTCCCTTCTGACCCTCGCCCGCGCCGACGAAGGGCGCTTCGACCTGTTCCGCGAACCCGTCGACGTGCGCAGCATCGCCCAGGAGGTCTTCGAGACGGCGCTGATCCTCGGGGAGCCTGCGGAGGTGAACGTGCACATGCCGGAGGTCGAGGATATCACGGTGCAGGGGGACAGGATGCGCCTCCGGCAGCTTTTCATGAACCTCGCCGAAAACGCGATCAAGTACACACCGAAGGGAGGGGCGGTGGTGCTTTCGCTGCGCCGCGACGGGGATGTGGCGCTCTTCGCGGTGCGCGACAGCGGCATCGGGATCTCGGCGGCGGACCTGCCGCACATCTTCGAGCGCTTCTGGCGCGCCGATCGTGCCCGTTCCCGCGTGGCGGAGCGGAGTGGCAACGGCCTGGGGCTCGCGATCTGTCAGTGGATCGCACAGGCGCACGGTGGCACGCTGACGGTGCAATCGCGCCTGCATCGCGGGAGCACCTTCACGGCGGCAATCCCCGTGGCTGCGGCCGTGGTGGAGCAGGACCCCGAGCCGCCGAGCATCGAGCGGGCGGCCCCAGCGATCGTTTCGTGACGGTCAGCGTAATGGAAAATTAATCGGCGCCTTATTCCGCGATCATGCTGACGCGGTAGAATCGTTGCACCAGAGTCCACTGTCCCTCAAGACGAGGTCTTGCACGACATGCCGATGTTTGCCAACCTGGTCGAGTCGAAACGCAAGAGACAACGGAGCTTCGGTGGCACGTTTGCTTCTTTCGTACTGCACGCCGGGCTGATTGCGGGGGCGGTCTACGCCACGCAACAGGCGGCGGTTGCATTCGAGAAGCCCAAGCAGGAGAAGGTGGATTTCGTCGAAGTAAAGAAGGACGAACCGCCTCCGCCCAAGGACGAGCCACCGCCACCGCCGCCCGATGTCGTTGCTGCTCCGCCTCCGCCGAAGGGTTTCCAGGTCCTGACCGCGCCGGTCGAGATCCCCGATGTGCTCCCCGATATCGACTTGTCCAAGAAGATGACGGACGAAGCCGACTTCTCGGGTAAGGGCGTCGCTGGTGGTCGCGCCACTGGCGTGGGTGACAAGGCTCCTCCGGTCCAGTCTGACCAGCCGTTCTTCGAATTTCAGGTGGAGAAGCCGGTGACGGCCCTCCCCGGAAGTCCCCCGCCGCGTTATCCGGACATCCTCCGGCAGGCGGGCGTGGAAGGCGAAGTGCTCGCCCAGTTCGTGGTCGACACCTCCGGACGCGCCGAGATGAACTCGTTCAAGGTGCTCAAGACGTCGCACGACCTGTTCGGCACCGCCGTAAAGAACGCGCTTCCCGCCATGCGCTTCATCCCCGCCGAGGTGGGCGGCCGCAAGGTTCGCCAGCTCGTGCAGCAGCCCTTCGCATTCGGCATTGCCAAGTAAATCCTCCTCCCAACCCCGCGGAGTTCTCGACGTATGAATATCAATCTGCAGGACATCTGGCAGCAGACCCCGCTCTTCGGAAAGATCTTGTGGGCCATTCTGGCCTTCATGTCGGTCTGGTCGATGTCG
>JACMLI010000602.1 GCA_014379705.1 Gemmatimonadaceae bacterium | reverse complement strand
GCTGGCCGCGGTCGCCGCCGCCGTGCTCCCCTCCGAGCTTGGCGCCGCGGGCAGTGCGAAAGCAGTGCGCGAATTCACGAAGTGGGTGGCGGAGTACCGGGCCGGGGCGGAGATCCTTCACGGGTACGGCACCGACGAACTCACGTCGCTCCCCGCGCTTCCCCTGGCGGCGTGGCGGACGCAGCTGGCGGCGCTCGACACCGTGGCGCAGTCGACGCATCGCCAGGGCTTTGCGGCGTTAGGCATGGCCGAGCGGCAGGGCCTCATTCGCCAGGCGCTCGAGGGACGTCGCGTGACGGCCATGCCGGGGGTCAGCGCCGCGCCACACATCGCCGTGGCCCTGCTCTCGCACTTCTACGATTCGGCGGACGCGACCGACCTGTGCTACGGCGTGCAGATCGGCGCAAAGCAGTGCCGACCCCTGGTGCACAACAGCCGGCAGCCGCTGCCCCTGGCCCGCGGAGGGCGCGCATGACGCAGCGACGCGTGGTCGAGTGCGACGTGTGCATCATCGGCTCGGGCATCTCCGCGGCCATGGTAGCGGAGAAGCTCGCTGGAACGCGTGCTACGGTGGTCGTGGTCGAAGCGGGGGCCGAGCAGCCGGGACCTTCGCAGTTCGCCGCCCTGCGGCAGCGCTTCCTTCGGTACGGGGAGAATCCGTGGCCGCGCGATCACATCGACGGCCTCGGCGCCGCAGGGATTCAGTCGCGATCGATGTGCGTCGGCGGCCTCGCGATGCACTGGGGAGGCGTGACGCCGCGATTTTCCCCGGAGGACTTCAAGACGCAATCACTGTTTGGTGTCGGCACCGACTGGCCCATCACCTACGACGACCTCGATCCCTGGTACCAGGAGGCCGAGGAACTGATGGGCATCGCGGGTGAGCAGGGCCCGCCGGACCTCGATCCCCGCGGGCGTCCCTTCCCGCTCCCGGCGATTCCGCTCACGTGGAACCTGGAGAGGCTCAAGTCCTGGGCGGCGTCGGCCGGGATCCCGACATGGAGCCAGCCATCGGCGAAGCTCACGGTCGCGCGGGGAACGCGCGGCGCGTGCTGCCGCAACGACACGTGCTTCCCCGTGTGCCCCACCGGCGCGAAGTACGCGCCTGACATGACCTGGCGGACGCTCAGGGCCAGTCGCCGCGTCGACCTGCACCCCATGACACTCGTCAGGCGGCTGCGTCTGTCGCCGAACGGAACGCGCATTGAGGCGGCGGAGGCCGTGCGTCGCGGTGCCTCGGGTGCCGACACGCCCGTCGAATACCGCGCGAGGACGTTCGTGCTTGCCGCGGGCTACGTGTGGAGCTCGTACCTGCTCCTGCTCTCCAGGCAGGCGCGGTTTCCCAACGGCCTCGCGAATTCATCGGGGCTGGTCGGGAAATATCTCACGGGGCACCGCAACGTGCAGGCGTTCATCTCGCTGCCCATGAAGCTGTACCCGGGCATCAACGAGCAGCATTCGCTGGTCACGAAGCACTTCATGCGACGACCCCGCGTTGCGAAGTACGTGCGGCATGACCTCCGGCTCTGGGAGTCGTCGGTCGGGCGGGCGCCGCGCCTTGCGGACGATGGCGGCAAGCTCCTGTTAGGTGACGAGGTGATGGCCGACTGGCGTGCGCGCACGCTGGAGGGCACGGCCCGCGTCCGCGGGTACTACGACATCGTGCCCGACCGCGAGAGCGCGCTCACGCTCGACGGCGCGCGGAAGACCCCGTTCGGGGATCCGGCGCCCGTGATCACCATGCGGGACGCCCCGGTGTCGCGCGAGCTCCGTGGGTTCAGCGAGGACACGGTGCGCGGCGTGTTCACCGAACTGGCACGTGCCGGCAACGGCAAGGTGCTGCGCACGAGCGTGGACGACTTCCAGGATCACCCAGGTGGCGGCTGCCGGATGGGCACCGACGCGGCCACGAGCGTGGTCGACAGCTTTGGCCGCACGCACGACCATGAGAACCTCTTTGTCGTGGGTGCGCCGACGATTGTGTCCTCGAGCTGTGCGAACGGGACGCTGACGTTTTGTGCGTTGGCGTTGAGGGCGGGAGGGGAGGTGGCGAGGGGGGTCGGGGGGTCGGGGGGTCGGGGGGTCGGGGGGTCGGGGGGTCGGGGAAATGACTAACGAACTTCAACAACCATCGCAATGAAGGGATTCCTGACTGGCGTGCTGTCGGTGCTGTGCGCGGTGACTTCCCTCGAGGCACAGGCAGTGGCGATCACGGCGGCGCGCGTGTTCGACGGTGCGGGACGGTGGATTCCCAATGGGGCCGTCGTCGTCGAGGGGAAGCGCATCGTGAGTGTCGGCGCGTTGCCAGCGGGTTTTCGCGGCGTGCGCTACGACCTGGGCGACGCGACGCTCATGCCCGGCCTGATGGACGTCCACGCGCACATCGCGTGGTACTTCAACAAGCAGGACCGGCTGCACCAGTCCAACGACGGCGACACGCCCACGGAGTCGATGCTGGCGATCGCTGGGAATGCGTGGACGACGCTGCAGGCCGGGGTGACGACGATCCAGAGCCCGGGATCGCCCGAGGACGCAGAAGTGCGTGACGCGATCCGGCGCGGCTGGATCCCCGGGCCGCGGGTGCTCACGTCGTTAGGCTCGATCAACGAGAACGGCGGCACCCCGGTCCAGATCCGCGAGCGCGTGCGGGGCTTCAAGCAGCGCGGGGCAGACGTGATCAAGCTCTTCGCCTCGAAGAGCATCCGCGACGGGGGTGCGCCGACGATGTCGTTCGAGCAGGTGCAGGCGGCGTGCGACGAGGCCCACACGCTCGGCCTCCGCGTGCTGGTGCATGCGCACGCGGCCGAGGCGATGAACATCGCATCGCGGGCGAAGTGCGACCAGATCGAGCACGGCATGCTCTCGGACCAGGCGTCCCTCGACCTTGCCGCGGCGAACGGGGTGTTCCTCTCCCCGCAGTGCAGCCTGGTGATCGACAACTACCTGGAGAACCGGAAGAAGTTCGAAGGGATCGGCAACTACAACGAGGAGGGCTTCGCGTCGATGCGCAACAGCGAGTCCGCGCGCATCGGCACGATCCGCAACGCGGTGCGCACGAAGGGGCTGCGGGTGGTCTTCGGCACCGATGCGGTGGCTGGGGCGCACGGCCGCAACGCCGAGGAACTCGTATGCCGGGTGAAGCGCGGCGGGCAGGACATCAGTGCCGCGCTGGCCTCGGCGCAATCGGTGGCCGCGGCGTCGATGCGGCTCGCCGATTCATTAGGCACGCTCAGGGCGGGGATGCTCGCCGACCTCATCGCGGTCCCGGGGGACGTGCGGCAGGACATCACCGCGCTCCAGCGCGTGCGCTTCGTGATGAAGGACGGGACGGTGTATCGCCACGAGCCGGGGGCACGTCGATGAGCGGAATCGCGCGAGGCGTCGCGAGCGCGCTACTTCTGGCCGCGGTGCCGCTGGCCGGGCAAGGGACCGCGCGCGGCATGGTCGAGTGGCCGACCTACGGTGGTGATGCCGGCGGGATGAAGTACTCGCGTCTCGCCGACATTGGCCGATCCAATGTCGCGAGGCTCGCGCCAGCGTGGACGTGGGACACCAGGGACCCGGCGAATCCGCCGGTCGACTCGGGGCGTCCGGCACGGCCGGGGAATTTTCAGGCCACGCCGTTGATGCTCAACGACACGCTCTACCTGCCGACCCCGCTCAACCAGGTCGTTGCACTCGACGCCAACACCGGGCGCGAGTTGTGGCGCTACGATCCGCAGGCGTACCGCTCGGGGCAGCCGTCGAATGGCACGGGACTGGTGCATCGCGGGGTTGCGCAGTGGACCGATGGACGCGAGCGCCGGATCTTCATCAACTCGCGATGGCGCCTTATCGCACTCGATGCGAGCACCGGCAAGCCAATCCCCTCCTTCGGCACCAATGGCGAGATCGACCTCACGGTCGGACTCTCCCGCCCCGTCAGGCGCATCCACTACACGAACACCTCGCCACCGGTGGTGTGGGGTGACCTCGTGATCCTCGGCAACGGCGTCGGAGATCGCCTGATGTATCGCGGCGATCCGCCGGGAGACGTGCAGGCCATCGATGTGCGCACCGGGAAACGGGTCTGGCGTTTCAACCCGATCCCGGGGCCCGGCGAGGTGGGACACGAGACATGGGGGAACGAGTCGTGGAAGCACACGGGACACACGAACGTGTGGGCCCCGTTCACCGTCGACAGCGCGCGGGGACTCGTCTACCTGCCGTTCGGCACGCCGAGCAATGACTGGTATGGCGGTCGGCGTCCAGGGGCGAACCTGTTTGGTGAGGCGCTGGTGTGCCTCGACGCGCGCACCGGCAAGCGGGTGTGGCACTTCCAGACGGTGCATCACGGCCTCTGGGACTACGACCTCCCCGCCCCGCCTAACGTGATTCCCGTGCGGCAGGGCGGCCGCACCATCGATGCGGTGGTGCAAGTGACCAAGCAGGGGTTGGTCTTCGCGTTCGATCGCGTGACGGGCACGCCGCTGTGGCCGATCGAGGAGCGCGCGGTGCCGAAGAGTGACGTGCCAGGGGAGCAGTCGTGGCCGACGCAGCCCTTTCCGGTGAAGCCGGCCCCGATCACGCGCACGGGCATCACCGAGGCGGACGCGGCGGACTTCACGCCCGCCATCCGCGACTCCGCACTCGCAGCACTGCGCCGGTTCCGGCTCGGACCGATGTTCACGCCGCCGTCCCTCGAGGGCACGGTGACGCTTCCGGGGTCGATCGGCGGCTCGGGATGGGGAGGCGCGATGTTCGACCCGCAGAGCAATACGCTCTTCGTGAAGGGGACAAACTCGCCGTCGGTCTGGCGCATCCTGCAGCGCCCTTCCCCGTCGGACACCAATGACATGGAGTACGCCGCGGACCTCGGCAATTCCGCCATCTCCGTGAACGCTGGGCCCGGGGGCTCGATCCCGGTGATCAAGCCGCCATATGGCAACCTGACGGCGATCGACATGGCCACGGGGGCGCAGCGCTGGCAGGTCCCGTTAGGCGACACGCCGGGCGTGCGCAACCATCCCGCCCTGCGCGGGGCGACGCTACCGCGGTACCTCGGCGTTGCCGGGGCACCAGGAGGCGTGGTGACCGCCGGAGGGCTGATCTTCATCACGGGGGGCGGTGACGTGCTGTACGCCATCGACTCGCGCACAGGGGCCGTGGCGTGGGAACAGCCGCTCGGCCGCGTGGCGTACGCGAACCCCATGACGTACCGCACGAAGGCCGGGCGTCAGTTCGTGGTGGTCGCCACCGGGGCCGGGGCCGCGACGCGCCTCGCGGCGTTCGCGATCCCCTAGCAGTTGACAGCATGACGACCCTCCTCGCCATCGCGCTCGGCCTCGGACTGGCGACGGCGGCGGGACTGCGCGTATTCGTTCCGCTGTTCGGAGCGGGGCTCGCGGCGAACCTGGGGCTCATCTCGCTGCACGAGGGCTTTGCGTGGCTCGCCGAGCCGCCGGCCCTGATGGCGTTCGGCACGGCGACGGTGCTGGAGGTCGTGGCCTACTACGTCCCATGGCTCGACCACGCGCTCGACGTGATCGCGACCCCCGCCGCCGTGGTGGCCGGGGTGCTCGCGAGTGCGGCGGTGGTGACGGACCTCCCGCCGGTACTGCGCTGGGGCATTGCGATCATCGGCGGGGGAGGCGCGGCCGGGCTGATGCAGGCGCTCACCGTCGGCACGCGAGTCAAATCGACACTCACAACCGGCGGCCTGGCGAACCCCCTGGTCGCCACGGCTGAAACCATCGGATCGGCGAGTATCGTAGTGCTGGCTGTCTTCGTCCCTGTCGCTTGCCTGTTGCTGCTCGTCGCCGCCGGAGTGCTCGCCTACCGGTGGATCGGCCGGCTCACCTGGCGACGACGGCCGAGTCACTAGGGTCGCGCTGAGCGACCACGAACGGACCCCCAACCCCCGGAGCGTTTTCATGATTGGCCTCCTCTTCGCCGCGTGTGCTGGTCTCATTGCCGGTGCCATCGCTCGCATGTTCTATCCGAACGCTCAGGACATGTCGTGGCTCAAGACGATGTTCCTCGGGCTGGGTGGCGGGTTCCTCGCGGGTTTGCTTGGCCGTTTGACCGGGTGGTACGGTCCAGGTCAGGGTGCGGGGATCATTGCCAGCGTGCTGGGCGCCATGCTGATTCTCTGGCTCCTGGGGAAGCGCAACAGGGTCACCTGAGCGGCGAGGCACGATGACGCAATTCACGATTGTCTCCCCGTGGCGGTTCGCAGTCACGGGGATGTTGCTTTTCGGGCCCTCCGCGATGGCGCAGGCGCCACGGCAGACCGATGCGGACCACTACACGCGCTACGAACTGCTGGCGCCAGGGACGGCCAAGTTCAGGATCATTTATGAAGTGACGGCCACCACGGCTGGCGCCACGCGCTACTTCAACCCGATTCGCAGGGGCAGCATAGCGACCGACGAGTCGGTGTTCGACCGGGCGACCGGAAAGCCGTTGCGCTTCTCGGTGGTGAACGGGCGGGAGGCAGCGGCGAGCGGCGTGCGCGGCGCCGACTCGACGGGGGAATACATCGCCGTGGTCCTGTCGCGTCCCGTGCCGAAGGATGGAGAGCAGCGCATCCTGATCGACAAGACGTACGAGGACGCGCGGAGCTACCTCGCTGGCGGGGACACGATCGTGTTCACGCGACCATTGGGGATCAAGAAGAACTCCGTGGTGCTGCCGGCGGGATATGAGTTGGTGGCGGTGAACTATCCGTCGCAGGTGCGCACCGAGGCTGATGGGCGGGTGCGGGTGTCGTTCATGAACATCGGGCCGGCGGAAGTGCCATACGTGGTGCGGGGGCGGCGGCTCGCGCGTGCGGGCACTGGGCCTGGAACGAGCGACGAAGCCCTGTTGCCTGCGACGGGGGGCCCCCCCCAACAACACGGTACCGCTGGGCGGCTCGAAGAGCGCAATCCTCTTGTCCCGGCTCGAAGCGAATCCCCGCAGTTCAACGTTGGCGCGCCGCAGGCGCCCCAGGCCTCGCCATCAGCGACTCCTCAGCAACCCCGCAGCGTCCTCGACGACCCCCGCCTTGCCGAGCGCGCGCGCCAGGACCGCGAGATCGTCTACTTCCTCCAGCAACCGGAGACGAACGCCTTCGACCTCTATCACGACTACACGGAGTCGCGGCCCGGCGTGGACACCTACCTCAACATCGTGCGCGCCGGATCGCGCGCGACGAACCCGTCGGCGTACATCCTCGACACCGGCGAGAAGCTGAACGTCCAGACGCTCAAGGGTCCGCAGATCACGCAGGCACAAATCGACATCGGCCAGGCAGTCACCGCGGAGACGGAGGTTGTCGCCATTCGCTTCACCAGCCCGAAGGCAGGCGAGTCCGCGCGATTACGCATCTCGGAGACCTACACCGATCCCGCGCGGTATCGCATGGAGGGAGGGCAGCTGGTGTGGGACCGCGCCTTCGGACGGCCGGCGAACGCCATGGTGCTCCCCATGGGCTGGTACGTGACAAACTGCTCGGTGCCTGCGGTGGTCACCGTGGAAGCCGACGGTCGGGTGCGACTCGACTTCGCGAATCCACGAACCGATGAAGTGAGTGTGCTGCTGACCGCGCGCAAGCGATGAACGAGACTAGTGGACTCGTGGACTGGTGGACTCGTGGACTCGTGGACTAGTGGAGCAGGGCTAGCGACGACGCGGGCGGCCGCGCTGCGAGAGGTCGAACTCGAAGGTCTCGCCGTTGACCGTGACCACCGCGAACTGCGTCCCGTTGAAGGTGATGCTGACGTTGCGCTCGAACGTGCTGCCGTTGCGCGTCGCGACCACCTTCTTCGTAACGGTTCCTGACGTGGGCCAGCTCGTCGCCGTTCGCGGTACCGGGATCACGAGGTTGGTGATCGTACCCGTGGCGCTCATTTCGTAGGTCCGGGTCGTCCCTTCGGTGACGCGCACCCGGGTCGTGGTCGCCGAGCCCGTGCCGTTCCAGGTCATCTGCGTCTCGCGGCCGGCCAGGCCGGTAACGGTGAGGTCGCGGGTGCGACTGACCGTTCCCGACCAGCGGTCCCGTGTCAGCGCTCCCGAGATCTCGGCGTGGACGATGACGCTGGCGGTCGTGAGCGAGTCGTAGGCCGCCTGGGTGGTGCCTGCTGCATCCTTGTAGGTGCAGGTACGTGTCACGTCGAGCCCACCGCGGTTCTCACGATCGCACTCGAAGTGCCCCGCGCGGGCGAGGAGGCCGAGCCCGAATGGGCCGCCCCCCGGACCCCGCATCAGTTCAACGTCGGTCGCCGCGGCGTCGGCCGTGACGACGGCCAGGTCGGCATTCAGGGCGGCGTCGACGGCCCGGCTGGAATCAGTGCCGCAGGCGGACAGCAGGGCGGCCGCGAGCACTCCAATGACGCGAAACGATGACATGATCTTCTCTCGATTGGTGGTTGACGACCAGCCAGCACCTTCGCCCATCAGACGCCGCGCGTGGAGGGTCGTTAACCCCTGTGCGAACTATCGCCCGGCCTGGGCCGTGTTGCGGGCCGCGTCGACCGCGCTGACGAGGGTGTCGAGGGCGAAGGGCTTCTCCACGATCCGCCAGGCGAGCGAGGCGTCGCGAAGCTGTGCCCGAGCATCGGCGCTGTACCCCGAGATCAGCACGACCGCGAGCCCCGGAACCTCGGCAGTCAGGGTGTCGGCCACCGCGAAACCGTCGGCTCCAGGCATCACCACGTCGGTCACCAGCACGTCCACACGGTCTCCGTAGAGGCGCCCAAGCGCGATCCCCTCCACCCCGTTCCCCGCCTCGTGCACCAGGTACCCGGCCCGACGGAGCGCGCGCGCGACCACGTGCCGCACGCCCGGCTCATCCTCGACGAGCAGCACGGTGCCAACGACCGCCGCGACACGGCGAAGCTCGGAGCCCTTCTTTGCAACCGACAGCGCCGCGCCGTCCTGTCGCGGGAAGCGCGCGCGAATCGTCGTTCCGACGCCGAGCGTGGAGTTGAGGGTGACCTCCCCCCCGGCCTGCGTGACGATGCCGTACACCGTCGCGAGGCCGAGTCCCGTGCCACGGCTCGCCTCCTTGGTGGAGTAGAACGGCTCGAAGGCGCGCGCCCGTGTCTCGGCGCTCATGCCCTCGCCCGTATCGGCCACCTCGAGGACGACGCACAGCCCCATCCCATCGTCGCCTGGCGATTCCTCCCATGCCGACACCAGGATGGTCCCACCCCGCGGCATCGCATCACGGGAGTTCGACGCCACGTTGAGGAGAACCTGCTCGAGCTGTGTCGGGTCGATCAGGATCGCGAGTGGACCGTCGGGGAGCGTCACCACGAGTTCGACGAGCGACCCGCAGAGCTGACGGAGCATTCGCTCGGAGGCTCGAACGAGGTCGACGACGTCGACCACACGCGGCGCGCTCGTGCCTCGCTTGGCGAAGGTGAGTAGCTGACGCGTCAGCGCCGCCCCGCGCTCCGAGGCGTCAATGATGTCCTGCATCGCTTCAGCCGTTTCCCCCGAGGAGCCCTTCTCGCGCACCAACTCTGCGTTCTGCCAGATGATCGTGAGGAGATTGTTGAAGTCGTGGGCGATGCCGCCAGCGAGCTTGCCAACGGCCTCCATCTTGCGCGACTGCGTGAGTTCGGCCTGCAGACGCTCGCGCTTCGCCATGTCCTCCTCGAGCTCCCTCGTGCGCTGCTCGAGGCCGGCGACCAAGGTGCCGACTCGGTCAGCCAGATCATTGAAGGCCGCACCTAGCCTCCCTATCTCATCTCCGGACCGGGTCCGCACGCGGGCAGAGAGGTCTCCGTCACCGAACCGACGGGCCGTGTCGGTCAGGTCCAGCAGCGGACTGGTGAGCCGCCGCGCGATGACGACGGCCGAGAGCACAGACGCGAGCGTGAACAGCAAGCCCAGAAGGAGCGAGTCGCGAACCTGACGCTGAAGGGTGGCGCCGAGCACCGAAGCGCGGGACACCTCCACCGAGACGCGCCAGGGACGCGTCGCGAGTCCCGCCGCCGCGCCGACGTACGCTTCTTCGCGTCCACCGCCCGCCGACTGCTGAAGGTCGTAGACGTAGGTGGAGTCGTCGTTGATGCGGGTGAACCGGATACGACGCCGCAGGGGGGACACCGCAGTGTCGCTCCGCAGGCGGCGCTCCTGTTCGAGGCGTCGTCGCAGGGAATCAGCGAGCGGCTCGAACGTGCGGAAGAGGGCCTCAGGGCCTATCGTGCCCGCGAGGCGGATGCGGTGCTCGTCGTACAGCACTCCCTGCTGCCGTTCCCCCTCGACATGCGACTGCGCAGTGAGCAGGCGCTGCAGCACGGCAGCCTCATACTCCACCATCAGGATGCCGCGCGTGATCCCGTTGCCCGCGCGTACCGGCGACGCGAAGAAGAAGGACGCACTTCGCGGATCCTTCTCGCGATACCGAACGGACGTGAGGACCGGAACGAGCGAACTCACGGCGCCAAGGATCTCAGGGTCGGTGACGCGCTCGCCGTCGACGCTCGAGGCGGCGGACGTCAACAGGACCTTGCCGGTCGTGTCGAGCAGTGAATACGCCGCGATGTTCACCGGGTCGCTGCGGCTGACGGTGACGAGCAGTTGATGCGCCTCACGGCGAGAGGCCTCAGAGGGCGTCAGCAGGTAGTTCAGGATGCTGGGGAACTGCGCCTGCGACCGGATGTCGTCGAGGCCTCCGGCAATGAACGCATCCACCCCCGCCGCTGATCGAGCGGCCGCCGCCACGAGCGCGGCACTCACGGTCCGCGTCAGTTCGGTCACCGACTGGCGGTACGAGACGATGGCAAGGATGATGGACGGAACCAGCGCGACCAGCGCGAGCGCGGCGACGGTCTTTGCACGCAGAGACGTGAACATCGGCGGCCTCAGCGTATGCTGCTGTCGAGCAGGCGGTCCGCGTCGATCCGCGCGCGCAGCAGCCCGAGTTCACCGAAAAAGCGCTCGTAGTGGCCAACGTGGTCCGGAGCGATGTTGCCGAGTCGAGCCCCGCGAGCCGGCGTCGGTTCTCGTCACGATTGAGGAAGTGGACCCCGGCAATGCTCAGCGATCCCGCCGGCTGGCCGAGCGCGCGAGCCACGATCTCGAGCGAGCGTGCGGTGTCGGCGAGGAGCCGATCCTGGGCGAGGAACCACGCCTCGGCAAAGCGAGCGAGTTCTTCCCGGCGCGCGAGGAGGACGTCGCGGTGTGTCACGACGCACTCGACGATGAGTCCCGGGAACTCGGCACTCGACCCGATCAACGGAAATCCCTCGGCGCGCAACTCGCTGAGGTAGGGATCCCACGTCTCGCCGGCGACCAGCTGTCCTGCACGCAGGGCCGCCGGCACACGCGAGGCATCGATGTCGACCAGCTCAACCTCGGTCGCGCTGACTCCACCGCGCTCGAGCACTCGCCGCACCAGCAGCTCCGCGAAGCCGCCAAGCTTGACGCCGACGCGGCCACCTCTGAGATCGGACGCGCGGCGCGCACGGCCCGCGGACACCAGGGCGTCAGCGCCCGCGGATTCGTCAGTGCAGAAGAGCACCTTGAGGTCGGGCGCGGCCTGCACGACCGGCACCACGTCGGCCATCGAGGCCGCCATCAGATCGTAGCGTCGCGCCGCAAAATCGGCGAGCATCGCCTTGGTGTTCTCGGGCACGTTGAGCTCGATGCGCACATCGAGCGAGTCGAACAGGCCTGTCGCGCTGGCGAGGTGCGCAGGGAAGTAGCCTGCCCACAGGTCGAAAGCCATGCGCAGGCGGGGGCGCTCTGGTGGCTTGTCGGCGCACGCCGCAAGCGTCGACACGGATATGCCGGCCAGCCAGCAGATCAAGGCAGCTCGCATGTCGCGCCGTGGGACGGGGTCGCTACTTACTGCACCGCGCCGCTGGCCCGGACAGGCCAACGAAGACCGCACGGCTGCAAGTTGCCCCCACCATCTCAGCGAAGCCAGCCTGCGGCGCGGAGCCGCTCAGAGCTGGAAGTGGGCGCCCAGGCCGAAGTACTGGATCTTCTCGGCGAAAAATTGACCGTATGGGGACGGACCGCGATAGCTCTCGAACAGCAGGCTCCAGCGACGTGATGGTGGGTCGGCACCACGCGTGCGCTCGAACTCGATGCCGGCACGGATCGAGATGCTGGGCTTCCAGTCCTGTTCCTGCGAGGACTTGAGGTCGATCGCGGCGACGGGACGGATGCCGCCCGCGGCACCGAGGGAGATCGCAGACGTGAGGGGGCGCAGCTCGGCGCCGCCGTGCGCCACGTACGTCTCCAGCTCGTCCGGCGACTTGTTCAAGAGGAACTCTCCGCCGCCGTACAGGCGCAGGAGCGGTCCCTCGAACGACACGATGGCTTCTGCCGCCTCGAACGAGAGGTTCACGCGGCCGGAATCCGTGCTCCGCAGGAGAAACTCGTCGCCGAGGTGTGAACTCTGGTGGTAGATGCGCAGCCGCATCGAGAACGCGTCGCGCCGGAGGGTCAGCGGAAGTCCGACGACGTAGTCGGCATTCAGCAGGTCGTACGAGGTCGTGCCGAGATCGAACTGCGCGAACACGCCACCGGTAAGGGAAAGTTGGACGCCGTTCCCCGGCGTCGAACCATTCCACCGCGAGATCCCGAACTGATCGGCGATGCCGACGGAGCCGATGGTGGCAAGGGCATCGTCCTCTCCGACGGTGCGCTGGTAGCTCAGGAATGATCGCAGCGCCTTCGGATCGGCCATCAGGGGGCAGAAGATGTCTCCTGACGGGAGTCCGGCGTACCCCTTCGACTCCGATGTCGCGATGCGCAGGCCGCACCGCTCAATGGCTGCCGACTGCGCCTGCATCGGCTGCGCCGCCACTCCGGAGAGCCCTGCGATTCCGAGAATCCACGACTTCATGTGTCCCTCGATTCAGCGGTTACGGAATGACCACACCCCTGGGAAGGAAGGGAGCGCGCACCGCATCGGTCTTTGGCGCTTTCTCCTTTGACTTCGCGACCATCTTCTCGACTTCGTCCATCAATCGCGCGTTGTTCATCACGACGCCGTCCTTGATGGTGTGCACGATGCCCTGCGTGCGGAACATCTTCCCGTCCTTGTCGAGGGCGAGGTCGCCGAACGAATACATGTACTTGAGGTTCGACGCCGGGTTGCCATCGACGAGGAGCAGGTCGGCCTTGTAGCCGGGGCGAATGAGGCCGAGTTCCGGCTCGCCTAACGTCTTTGCGCTGTTGAGCGTGGCCGACGTGAGGACCTCGAGGGTGCTCATGCCGGTCTCGCGAGCCAGCTGCAGTTCCCGGATGGTGGAGAAGCCCGGCGTGGCCCAGATGTAGTTGTCATCGGTGCCGAAGGCCACGCGGCCCCCCTTCCTGTTGAACTCGTAGATCATGTCGCCCCACAACCGGAATGCCTGCGTCCAGTTGTATTCGTCGTCGCTCGTCCAGTCGTAGTGGAAGGCGCCGTGCCACGCCGGATCGGGGAGGTTCCAGCCCCAGAGCGAGGCGTGCGTGTACTTCTCGTGCCATGGCAGCGACGTGGCGCGGAGGATATCGCGATTGGCTTCGTACACCACCCGTGTCGGAAGCAAGGTCACGCCGCACTTGAGCATGGAGTCGACGACCGTCGTGAGGAGCCGTTCCTTGTTCGTGTAGTTCCACACGCGCCCCGCCTCGCGGAAGCGGTCGTTCTCGTTCCCGTAGCTGTAGTTGCGCGGAAAGTCCTGCGACTTGTTGTCGAGCGCGGCCTCGGCGTACCCGTAGTGGTGCTCGATCATGGTGATGCCCGCGCACGCCGCGCGGACCGCGTTGGTGACCGCGGTGTTCGATGGCTGCAGGTGGAACGAGGTGATCATCCCGTTCTCCTTCGCCGCTTTGGCGATGGCCGTGACGAGCTCGAGCGACCAGCCTAACGGGTCCATCGAGATCACGCGGAGGCCGGCCGCCTTCATGGCCCGCACGACTTCCGGCGCTTTTTCCGGGTTGTCGAGGTCGAGTCGCGAGAAGCCCGTGGTCCCGGCGCCGTAGCTCGTGAGCGGGAACATGCGCGGCGCGATGATGGTGTTCGCCTCGCTCTTCTTCGCCTCTTCCATCGCGCTCGGCAGGCCCCGATCGGCGGCGTTGACCATGGTGGTCACGCCCATCGCGAGCTTGAGGTAATAGACGTATTCGATCTCCTCCGGCAGCGTGCGGAGGTGCGTGTGCAGGTCGATCATGCCCGGCATGACGTACTTGCCATTGGCCTCGATGACGCGGTCGCCGGTGAGGCGCTGGGCGCCTCCGCGTCGCTCGGCACTGACGGGATCGAAGGGCACCATCTGCGTGATGCGGTTGCCTTCGATGAGGATGTCGTATGGTCCGGCCGGCGGCCCGCCGTGGCCAGGGATGACCATGGCGTTGCGGATCACGAGGCGGTTGTACGGTCCGGCGGCGAGGTCGCCAAACTGGCGCGTCGTGATGTTGGGGGCCCCGGCGGGGCGTTGGGCGCCAAGGGTCAGCGAGAGCGCGAGACTCGCAAAGGCGACAAGGATGGTGCGCATTCGACGGGGGCGGGGAGATCGGTTGATGGAGCCGAAGGACGTGTTCGAACCTACCCCCGCGGACCGCGTCGTGTCGACCGCCCGTTCCGGCCCATCACCCAGCGTCAGTACGACGTTTGCCGAGGGGGCGCAACGTTGAGGTCCACGACGGACGCCGGACGGTTCGTCACCGACGCGAACGACGTCTCATATCCGTGAGCGGGAGTCGTCCTGTACGGCGGGCTCAGGTGGATTTCGAGCTGGCGCCAGGTCTCGACCCCCGTGACTCGCCACCATCACGGGTGCCCATGCGGTTATCATGAGGGTTGGCCGCTTCCCGGGCCGTTCTACGGAGCGCGAGCAACTTCGCCTACCGTTTCCCTTTGGCGCCGCTCCACGTAACCAGCGCGTTGGCGATCCCCCTCGAAACGATTCGACTGTTCCCCCCCCACATCCGTGAGCGGGGAGACCGGTACTTTCACGCCGGCCGCGTCGCCATCACCGCGTCGGACGAACAGGGCGTGCAGGCCGTCGTCCGCGGGTCGGATGACTACCGCGTCCGCATCCGGCTGCTGCGTTCCGGCGCGCTCGGCTTTGAGTGCACCTGCCCGTTCGGTCGCGAAAATGGCTGGTGCAAGCATGCGTGGGCGACGCTGCTGGAGGCGGACGGATCGGTGGGGCTGCCCGGACTGGCGCCCCCCGCGGGCACCGAGGGGCACAACGGCGCCGAAGACCCTGGCTGGCAGACGCAGGTCAGGCGCCTGGGCGACCTGCTCGATGCGACGTCGCACCTGGACGACATGGGGAAGCGCTGGCCCGCCACGCGACGGATCGTCTACATCCTCGACGTGCACGCCAGCTCGTACCGGACCGATGGGCTCGTGGTCGAAGTCGCGCAACAGCGCACGGGACCTGACGGTGAATGGCTTGATCCTGTCCCGCTGCGCGTCAACCAGGCGACGTGGCTCAACGCGCCGGACATGCTGGACCGTGAGGTCGCGCAGATGCTCCTTGGCACGCGACCGGAAGACGGGTTCGCGCCGGGAGGCGGGAGCGCGCGTCGCTACATCGTGCGGGCGGCGGCCTTTGACACGACGCTCCGCCGCATGGTGGAAACAGGGCGGGCGCGCCTCCGGGTGCTGCCGGACTCCGCGCCGACGACGGTCTCGTGGGACCCGGGGGCGCCGTGGTCGTTCCGCCTGCGCGTGGTGCATGCAAAGAAGGGGCGTCGCGAGGTCTACGAGCTCGATGGCGCGTTCGCGCGCGGCGATGAGTTGCACGACGTGCACGAGCCGGCGGTGCTCATGCGCGGCGGCCTGTTCGTGATCCACGGTTGCATTCACCGGTTTGTCGACGATCACGTCTTCGACGTGGCCTACGCGCTGCGGACGGCGCTGTCGGTGCGGGTGCCGCGCCGGGAGGCCGTGAGCCTCGTCGCGGAACTCTTCAAGCTTCCGCGCCGACTCGACATCGAGATCCCGCCCGAACTGGGCCTCGTGCACGTGCAAGAATCGCCGGTGCCATGCCTCGCGCTGCGCGACGCGATCCCCGGTCCAGGCGGCACGCGTCGCGTGGACGGTCGGCTGACCTTCGCCTACGGCCCGACGGAAGTGCCGTGGACGAGCGAGGCGGCGTC
>JACMLI010000601.1 GCA_014379705.1 Gemmatimonadaceae bacterium | reverse complement strand
GCGCGACGCGTGGCGCTCGGGCGAGCGCTCGTCCTCGGCTACGAGGACACGTGGCACTGGCGCATGGAGGGGGGGCCCACCTCTCAGGACGACCATCGCGCCTGGTGGTCGGGGCTCGTGGGCTCCGTGGCGCGCCCGATCCTGACGCCGCGAGCGATCGAGCCGGCGGCGGATCCCGCACCATACGCCGCGCTCGTCGAAACCCTTGGGCCGCCACGTGCGCCGACGGGCGCGTCGTTGCCGCCACGCATCCGCTGGGAACCGTGGCTCCTCCTCCTCAGTCTTGCCCTCCTCATGACCGAATGGTCGTCGCGGCGCACGCGCGGAGTGACATGAGCGTCGCCTACATCTCGCACTCCGACTGCGGACGCCACGACACCGGGTGGAATCATCCGGAGCACGTGGGACGCCTTCGCGCGATTCCCAGGGCGCTTCGCGAAGACTTCGAGCTCTACCAGGCGCTGGTGCACCACGAGGCACGTCACGCGACCACCGACGAACTCGGGCTCGCGCACGACGCCAACTACATCCGCTCGGTGCGCGCCCTCGTCGAGTCCGGCGGGGGACGGGCCGATGCCGACACGGTGGCGAGCGAAGGGTCGTTCGACGCCGCCACGGCCGCCACGGGCGCGCTGCTCGACGGCGTGGACATGGCCTACGACGGACGCGCGACGCGTTCCTTCTGTGCCGTGCGCCCGCCGGGCCACCATGCGCTGCGCGCGCGCGCAATGGGCTTCTGCTTCTTCGGGAGCGTCGCGGTCGCGGCCCACTACGCTCGGCAGCACCGCGGCGCGGGTCGCGTGCTCATCGTTGACTGGGACGTCCACCACGGGAACGGCACGCAGGCCCTCGTGGAGCAAGAGCCGGACATCCGATTTGTGTCGATGCACCAGTGTCCCTGGATACCAGGGACGGGCGCCGAGGAGGATCGCGGACCCCATGGGTCGGTGTTCAACGTGCCCATGCCCGCCGCGCGCGCCCCGCGAGTCTATGTGGACGCCCTCCTGCGCGCGATCGACCGCGCGACTGATGCCTGGGTGCCGGATCTCGTGCTCGTCTCGGCCGGCTTCGACTCGCTCCACCGCGACCCCCTCGGCGGCTTCACGCTCGAGATGGAGCACGTTGACCAGCTGACGCGCGACCTCGTCCAACGCGCCACGGCGTGGTGCGGCGGCCGGCTGGTGAGCGCCTTGGAAGGCGGCTACGACCCCGCACGGCTGGGCGAGGCCTGCGTGACCCACCTCCGCGCCCTGGCCTGAAGTCCGTTTCGCCTGAAGACCGATCCGTCACAGCAGCGCCCGCCAGTAGCTAAGTCCTTGTGCTGCAACAAAAAACGCAGGAACGTGAAGTGTGACGCATCGCACCCTGCCGGTCGTCCAAGGCTTGACGTGGAAGACACCGCAGCGCGAATGATGCGCAGTTGTTCGAGAGTTGGTGCGCACCCTCCGATACTTGCAAGCAGCGGGGTGCGCGCCGGAGCGGCGACGGCAGGGATCGTTAGGTTCCGACGGAGACCAACCACCATTCGTGCAGGGTGTCGTGATTCGATCGTTCAGTGGCCGCCAGGCGGCAGTTGGGAGTGAAGGCGTGACGCTGTTTGGCGTCGTCACGCGTGACGCGACGGCGCTCTCGCGCGCCCTCGGCGTCGACGCCGTGTCACTGCGCGAACTGGTCGCCCTCGTCAGGCGCGTGCCCTATGTTCGCATCGATGCGAGCACCCTCGCGATCCGCGACTATCGCAGCGTGGTCGAAGGGGCCTTCGCGAATCGCCCGGTGATGCCGGCTCCGTTCGGGACGGTCTTTCGCTCGCGCGACGCGCTGGTGCGCTGGCTCGAGCTGCACTACGTCGCGCTGATGGAAGGCCTCGAGTTCGTGCACGACAAGTCGGCCGCTCGCGTGCGCATGGTCGCCCAGGCCGACGCCGTCGGCCCCGACTTCGAGGCTGCGGTCTTCGATTCGGTCCGCGTCCTGTCGCGCCACGCCATCGCCACCGTGTCCAAGCCTGAAGGCGCGGAACATGGGGCGCGCGTCGCCGACGCGTCATTCCTCGTGGAGCGCGAGAAGTGGTCGGCCTTTACCGATGCCGTGAAGGACGAGCAGGAGCGCTCCCCCGCCGTGAACATCGAGCACACCGGCCCCTGGCCAGCGTACGATTTCGTGCGCCTGCAGTTCGGAGGCTAGGCCGTGTTCTGTCCCGAGTGTGGCACGTGGAACCGAACCCGCGCGGTGCAATGCGGGCGCTGCTCGGCGGAACTGCCGGAAGTCTCCGGCACGCCCACGGAGCAGCCTGACAGCGAGCTGACCAACCTTCGGAGGTCGTCGGGGGGTCGCTATCGCGTGATGCGTCGAATGGGCAGCGGTGGCATGGCCCACGTGTATTACGCGCAGCACGCGCAGCTAGACCGGCCCCTCGTCATCAAGGTGCTGCACCAGCACCTGGCGCGGGATCCGGAAATGCGCGAGCGCTTTCGCCGCGAGGCCGAGGCCTCGGCGCAGCTGTATCACCCGAACATCTGCCCGATTCTCGACTTCGCCGAGTTGAACGACCTGGTGTACCTCGTGATGCCGTATCTCGCGGGGGGGTCGCTCGCCGACGTGCTGATTCGCGACAAGACGGTGTCGGCCGGGCCGGCCGCGTCGATCTGCGCGCAGGTCGCGGCAGCGCTCGACTACGCGCACCGTCGTGGCATCGTGCATCGCGACGTGAAGCCCGACAACGTGCTGTTCGACGAGGACGGTCACGCGCAGCTCACCGACTTCGGCATCGCCACGGCGCGCTTTCACGGCCGCCTCACCCGCATGGGCCGCGCGATGGGTACGCCACACTACATGTCCCCGGAGCAGGCGATGGGGAAGATGGTGGACGGTCGCAGCGACCTGTACGCCGTCGGCGTCATGCTGTACGAGATGGTGCTCGGCTTCCCTCCGTTCGATGGCGCAGACTCGTATTCGGTCGGCTACAAGCAGGTGCACGAGCAGGCCGTCGCACCGGAGATCATCGATTCGCGCGTGCCGGCCGAATTGTCGACCATCATCATGAAGTGTCTCGCCAAGCAGGCTGGCGATCGTTACCAGACCGGCTTCGAGCTCGCCGACACGTTGCTCGCCTTCCTTGCGCACAACGAGTACCGCAGCGGCCAGCGTGCAGCATTCCTGACGCGTCGCACCTCCAGCGCCGCGGTGGCGTCCCTCTAGGCCCCTGATGTGTCATCCCGGTCCGGCGAGCGAAGCGAGCCGAGAACCGGGACCCAGGGTCGTATTGCACGCAGCAAGTAGCAAACGCCGCTGGGTCCCGGATCGGCGCTCGCCACCGCTCGCTTGTCCGGGATGACAGGGGGGTCGCGACAACCGCCTACCGCAAGTCGGGGCAACGCCGACGCGGCGCGGGGCATTCCCCGTCATCCCGCTCCCCCAATCGGCATAGCTTTCAAGGGATCCTGAGGGGAGGCGCCTACGCCACACCGTGAATTCCATCGGACGTCCCAGGTCGGCTGGCTGCGCGCCGCCGTCCTGGGGGCCAACGACGGGCTGATCTCTACCGGCAGCCTCGTGGTGGGCGTGGCATCGGCCAACCCCGCCCCCGGAGCGGTCGTGGTGGCGGGCCTCGCGGGCCTCGTGGCGGGCGCGCTCTCCATGGCCGCGGGTGAGTACGTGTCGGTGAGTTCGCAAGCAGACACCGAGCGCGCCGACCTTGCGCGGGAGCAGCGCGAACTGGCCACTGAACCCGCCCTGGAGCACGCTGAGCTCACGGGGATCTACCTCGGCCGTGGCCTGTCGAAGGAACTCGCCGCGGAAGTGGCGACGCAGTTGATGGCGCACGACGCCCTGGGCGCGCATGCCCGCGACGAACTCGGGATGTTCGATGCCACGCGCGCCCGACCGATGCAGGCGGCGTGGTCGTCGGCTGCTGCCTTCGCCATTGGGGCGGCGCCTCCGCTGCTGATTGCCGCGTTGGCCCCTTCCGAATACGTCGTCTACGCCGTGCTCGCCGTCTCCCTCGCGCTGCTCGCCGGACTCGGTGGCCTGGCCGCCCGACTGGGTGGGGCTCCACCCCTCCGCGGGATCGTGCGCGTCACCTTCTGGGGCGCGGTGGCGATGGCAACGACGGCGCTCGTGGGGCGACTCTTCGGGACCGTTGTCTAACTACAGAGTGCCTCGCCAGTCGCCCTGCACGAGAAGCACGAGAAGCACGAGCGATTGCTCTGGTTACTATTCGAAGCGCCGCTCACGCAGTTCGTACCTCCCGTGCTTCTCGTGCTGCCCGTGCTTCCCGTAATTCGCCCCTAAGCGATCCCCCAGCGACTACCCCAGGAATCGCTCCCTCTGCTCGGGCGAAGGAAGTGGGCACGCGTCGTACTTCCCGAACCATCCGTACCGGTTCCGCGCCACGAAATCGTAGACCGCATCCCTGATGAATCGCGGCACGATGTACGCAGCCACCGAAAGCGCCCAGCCACCGCCGACGTAACGCGCCACTTCAAGCGCGCCCGTCGACTTGACCCAGGCGCCGTCCTTGTGAAGCACCACGATCGAGTCGATCGTGGCCAGTTCCGGGATCGCGCGTCGCGCCGCCTCGCCAATCTCTCCCTGGAGCGTCGCAAACCGCAGCGGCCCGCCCTCGTCCCGCGTGAGCACCCACTGCACGAAGCCGTTGCACAACCCGCAGACGCCGTCATAGAGCACGATCATCCCATGCTGCGCGACGAGAGCGCGAAGGTCGACCTTGGAGCGCGCGGGAGCCTTGGTTGTGGTTGGGGCCACGGGATCGGGAAGCGGTGGTGCGGGCACAGCGATGCATGAATCATAGCCACGGGGACGGCCGGCAGTTCCCCGGGGGGCTGTCACGCGTGGCTAGACTTCGCACATGCCGCGCCTGCTGGACGTAGCGCTCCCGCTGCCCCTCTTCCGCACCTTCTCGTACGCCCCCGGCGACCATGCTCCCGCGGACGTGCCAAACGGCACGCGGGTCATCGTGCCGTTCCGGAACCGGCGTGAGGTCGGGATCGTCGTGGGCACCCGCGAGGAAGAAGAGGGCAAGCGTTCGTACAAGGACGTGCTCTCCTATCCGGACGACGAACCGGCGGTGCGCCCGGCGCTGCTCGACGCCTGTCAATGGATGGCGCGGCACTACGTTGCCCCGTTAGGCGTGGCCCTCCGCTCGGCGCTGCCCGTGCTCCTTACCTCGGCAGCGGCGCCTGCTCCGCCGGGAAAGCGGCAGCGCGTCGTCGTGATCGACCGGCTCCTCGATTCGCTGATGGCCCGCGACGAGGCCTTCAAGCGCGCGCCGAAGCAGCGCCTCGTGTACGAGTTCCTGGAGCAATCCGGCGGGCGCGCCGCCGTCGCCCTCGTGACCGAGGCCCTCGGCGTAACCGCTGGTGTCGTCGCGACGCTCGCCAAGCGCGGCCTC
>JACMLI010000002.1 GCA_014379705.1 Gemmatimonadaceae bacterium | reverse complement strand
GATGTAGTTGAGCGTCATGGCAGCGTGCCGGTCAGCAGCTCGACGAGCACGGGCACGTGGTCGCGCATCAGGACCTCGGTGGCGGCGAGGGGAAACTCGTAGGTGATCACGGCGACTCCATGCTCCTGTCCCCACGACCCGAAGGATCCGGGGGTCGGGTACCCCACGTCAGGCACGAGCGGCATGCCGGTCCGCTTCGCGATGCGCTGTCCCAGGACGGAATGATTGGCATCGTCGATGCACGCCAGCGGCGCGTGGAGCGCCACGACAACGTCAGGACGAAGCTCTTCGATCAGCGCGAGTAACGCCTGCGTCTCGGGCTCGGATCCCGCATGGTCACCCGTGCCGAGCACCACGTCACTCGGATCTTCGATCGTCGACCGGCACGTCACCGACTCGGGGCGCCAGTTCTGCGATGGGAAGTTTCGGTTCAGGTCGACGCCGAGTGCGTTCCCACGCGTCCCGCGAATGAGCCCATCTGGATTCGCGGCCAGGACCACGGCGGCATGGGTCAACGGCTCGCCGAGCTGTCGCAGGGCGCGCGACAGCGCATAGGTCGTCTCGGGCTCTTCACCATGAATGCCGGCGAACACCAGCAGTTCGCAACGCCGCTGCGGACGCCACACTTCGAGTGGGAGCCCGAGGTGCGAACGTCCGTAGAGGTCAGGGGGCCACGGAATCGTGCCCCATTGCGGGCGCGGGCGCAGGCTCACGCGTGGGGCTGGCTTACGTTGATCACGAATCGCATGTACAGGTCCTCGAGGTGTTCGAGCACAATCTCCTTGAGCAGCATGTCGGCGCCGGCAATCGTCGTGCGCAACAGCTCTGGCGTGAGCCACTGCGCGTACGTCGTCGCGATGGGGGCGTAGCTCAGGTGCCAGCGTTCCGGCGCCACGCCCCCACGGTCCGCGTCGTAAGGTCGGTAGAAATCGTACGCCGTGCCAGACGCGATGCGCGCGTCGAGCCATTCGTGCAAGGGCGCGTGCATCCCCCCCGCGTCGACCTCGGCGGGTACGAGCTGCAGCTCGTAGCCCACCGGCGTGGCGGCCGCGTCATAAACGTCGAGGTCCGTGCCCCAATGGTGGCGCGAGGCCCCCGGCAGCGCGGACCAGCGCAGGATCGCGTACACGAGTTCGCGCGGCGTGAGGGTGCTGATGTCGATCGGCGTGCCGCGGGAATCGAGCACGGGGAGTGTCCCCGCCACCTTTCGATTCCAGATCGAGAGCTGCCGCGCGAAGTCGCGGAACGCGCTGTGGATCGTGATGTCGAAGCCCTCGGCCCCGGCGTCTTCCCAGAGCTGCAGGAATGGCTCTACCGCATCGCGATGCAGGCGCACCCCGAGCAGCCGGGCGTCCACGGTCGCGCAGAGGTGCGCCTCGTCCTGGCCGACGATGGCGAGCGTCACCACGTCGCCGCTCACCGCACCAGCACCCGGATCGTCCCGTCGGCCTTGTTGAGGAGAAACGTGCGCCCGTCGGCACTCAGGCCGAAGCGAAGGTCGGCGCGGGTGGCCGCGGGCTTTCCCTGCTGCCCATTTCGTTCCTGGATCAGCTGCAACAGCTTTGTCGGCTGTCCCCCCGCTGCCCGCAGGCGAAGGCGGTGCATTCCTTGCACGCCACCGTTTGGCGGGTTGTCGGCGTCGAAGTAGAACAGTTCCCCGCTCGGGTTGTCGCCGAACACGACCTTGTGGCGGAGCGCGGGAATGGCGGCCCCGCGAATCACGTTGACGCCCGTCACGGCCACCTGTCGCTGGAAGAGCGGGTCGTCGTGCCGGTACTCGACGACGGGGTACGTGACGCTCGCGTCGCCCCGCGGATCGGTGTTGTGCACGCCCTCGCGCCCGGCGTATCGGTAGCTCCCCTCCCACACGTTCCACCCGAGGTTCGCTCCCGAGGTCACCTTCGACACCTTCTCGACGATGTTCTGCCCGATGTCGGCCATGTACATCGTGCCATTGGCCGGATCCCAGCCAAAGCGTTGCGGATTCCGCACGCCGGATGCGTAGATCTCCTGGCGGGCATCCGGGCGACGACCACCGGCAAATGGATTCGTTGCCGGCACCGCGTACTTGCCGTTCGTGGTCCGCCCGAGCGGATCAATGCGCAGGATCTTGCCGAAGATCGACGTGAGGTTCTGCGAGACATTCAACGGGTCTCCCCCGCTCCCCCCGTCGGCAACGCCGAGGTAGAGCAGCCCGAAGTCCTCGCTCCCGGCGCGCGCGAGGGGATTGAATGCCGCCATGCCGCCGTTGTGGTTCGCGAAGGGCTGCTCGAGCCGCATCACCTCGCGTGGCGCTCCGCCATCGTACGTCGTCGCCGTGGCCGTGCGCGCGGTCCACTCGTGCAGCACCGTGTGATGCGTGTTGGTGCCGCCACCAGGACGATAGTCCGGCTCGCGATCATTGGTGCGAACGTCGGACCAGGTGTAGAACTTTCCGTACCCCGGCGTCCCCGATTGCCCGAACTGCGGGTGGAACGCAAAGCTCTGCATGCCGCGTTCTCGTCCGGTCGACTGGACTTGCACCCCCCAGGTGGTGTCGTTGATGTCAATGTATGGGGTGACGGTGCGGCCGTCGTAGCTCACGCTGTAGATGGGCCCGCGCATGTCGTTCACGAAGAGGCGTCGCGTGCCGGGTTCATCGACAAGCATCATCATGCGCGCCGCGATGCCCGACATGTCGGGGATCGCGGCGAAGTCCGCGACGTTCACGACGATCGCGCCCGCGACCGTGTCGATCGGCGGCAGCGGGCGGGTCGTCGGCTGCGCCGCCAACCGCAGCGTGGCGACCGCAAGACCGACAACGAGAGGCAACGAACGAGCGACCATGGGTACCTCGAAGCTGGACGACGGCTGACTCCGTGCAACCTCGTGGCCGGTCACCGTGAATGGAAGCTCAGGGCCCAGCAGGGGCGCGCCTGGCCGCAGCGAGCGCGAGGCAGATCCAGCCGACGAGAAAGCCCACTCCGCCCAGTGGTGTGATGGCGCCGAGCCATCGCAGGCCGCTGAGGGCGAGCACGTACAGCGATCCGCTGAACAGCACGGTGCCCGCGACGAACGCCCATCCGCTCACGCGAACGAGCCTGCCCGGCCACCGAT
>JACMLI010000600.1 GCA_014379705.1 Gemmatimonadaceae bacterium | reverse complement strand
TTCCGCGCCTAACGACTGGAGCTCGACGTGCGTGCGCCCCAGGCCGATCACGTGATGCGTCGGGGCGAGGCGCAGCGCGGTCGCCCGGCCGATCCCGCGCGTCGCGCCGGTCACCAGGGCGGTCCGCGTCATGAGAGTTCCTCGACGATCGCGCAGGTGAGCCACAACCCGAAGGCGAGTGCGTTCACGCCGACCCGCTCGTCGTGACCGTGCATGCGGGCCTCGTCGTCCTCGGTCAGCGGGAATGGCAGGAGGCCGTAGCAGGCGATGCCGGCATTGCGCAGCGCCGCGGAGTCGGTCGCACCCGTGCTGAGGAACGGGACGGCGACGACTTCGGCGTCCACGCGCGCCAGGGCGGAACGGATCGCCGCGTAGGCCTCGGAGGTGAGGGGCGACGCCGGCGCCGGCGTGCCGCTCGATCGCACGCGGAACTCGACGGACGGGTCATCAACGACGCCCTGCAGCCGTCGAATGACGTCGTCGATGGACTCGCCCGGCAGCGCGCGGATGTTGAGCGTGGCCGCGGCCTCGGTGGGAATCACGTTGGTCCGGATGCCCCCGGAGATGAGCGTGGGGGAAATGCCGTTGCGCAGCGTGGCATCCAGGCTCGGCGACAGGCGCAGGATCGCGGCCCCGCGGGCGACGCGCTTCTCGTCGCCACTGGCCACGTCGGCCATCGCCTCGCGCAGGTCTTCCTCGGGCCAGACCGCCGAGACCGACGAGAAGAACTCGCGGGTGATGTCGGAGAGCTGCAGGGGTTCCTGGTGGCTGGCGATGCGGGAGAGCGCATGGGCCAAACGAACGATTGCATTCCGGTCGTGTGGCGTCGCGGCATGCCCGCCCGGCCCGCGGGCCGTGACGATCACGTTGTACGGCACCTTTTCGGCGCATTGCACGGCGGCGTACACGTTGCGGCCCCCGCGCATGCGCACGCGTCCGCCTTCGTTCAGGGCGAATTCCGCGGCGACGTCCTCCCGATGATGCTCGAGCACCCAGCGAATGCCGAACTTGCCCCCAGCCTCTTCATCGGAGGTCGCGAGGAAGACCAGGTCGCGGTCGGGACGCGTCCCGGTGGCGTCAATGGCGCGCTGCAGGAGCAGCATCGCCTGGAGGTTCGTCGCCAGCATGCCCTTGTCGTCGATGGCCCCGCGTCCATACAGGTAGCCGTCCGCGATCTCGCCGCTGAACGGGTGCTGACGCCATTTCTCGCGCTCGACGCCGACGACGTCCATGTGCGCCAGGAGGAGTAACGCACCCTTGGCCCCCGTGCCCTTGATCCGCGCGATGACCGCACCACGGCCCGGCGCCGGCTCGAGCAACTGCGCGTCAATGCCCGCCTTCTGCAGGACGTCGTGGAGGTAGCGGGCCACGCCGATCTCGTTCCCTGGCGGATTGACCGACTCGATGCGGATCAACGCCTGCAGATGCCCAATGGTCTCCCAGAGCACGGTTTCGCGGTCGGCGGGAGAGAGGTCGCTGATCTTCATGGGACGTGTGGGGCGTGTGGGGCGTGCGGGGCAACCGTCCATCGAAACTTATCCGCGGCGTCCAAAGCCGGACCATGCGCCGATGCCCTCCCTCATACGTCTCATACGCCTCACAGGCCTCTTACGCCTCGTACGCCCCTACAAAGCCCTCGCGGAGACATACCCCATCACCGCATCCGCTCCAATCCGCTCCTGCAGCAGCGTGTCACGATCGCGCACCGTCACTGTCTGGTCCGCCATCGTCTGCCCGTCGACGGTGATGCAGAACGGTGTGCCGATCTCGTCCTGGCGGCGATAGCGACGGCCGATGGCTCCGCTTTCGTCG
>JACMLI010000599.1 GCA_014379705.1 Gemmatimonadaceae bacterium | reverse complement strand
CGCGAGGTGTTCCACGTGAAACGCCAGAAGCGCGTTTCACGTGGAACATTCGTCCCCCGTTTCTCGCCTCCCCGACGGGCGTTCGATTGCTTCATATGTACTAAGCCCAAGGGCTCGGGCGGGAACGGCGGAGCTTGGCAGGTCTTGACGGGGTCGCTGAAAGGCTTCGGGAGACTGGCAGCGCTGCGTTTCCTAGGGAACCCCTACGGGAGGCCATGGGTCCTCGACCGCAGGGCACGAGCCGGAAGTGCTCCTAAGGCGTCGACGGACAAATTGACGTAACCACGTCGTTTAGCGAACCCGACAGGACGCACGTGTCACCGATGCAGGTGCGTGCAGGGCAGGCCTCAAAATGGCACAGGGATGACGCCGGGCAAAAGGCGCTCTCGGGTCCTTGCCTCGAGTCGGCCAGTCGCATGGACTGCTTGCTACGTCGAGCCTGGGAGACCTTCCCGATGGCGCATGGCGGCCTGGCTCGGGGCAGCCGACGGCTCGAGCCGGGCGCGCCTCTCGAGCGCCCAATACCCTTCGGTCGCTCCCTGCCCGTGCACACCGCCGGCTCGCCTAACGAGACTCGATCGGCGGAGTTAGTACCTCGAAGGTACTAAAGAGCCCGCATTAAGTAGCAGGCAGCCAATTATTGAGCTGCCCACTCCGCCCGCAACGAGTCCATCGCCACCGGCTCGAGCACCAGCCGGGTGCCAGCGGCGTCGGTGCGCAGCAGGTACACCGGCCGGCCTGGATGCTGCCGCACGAGCACCGAATCGCGCGCATGCAGGTCGCGGGCGTACACGTTCTCACCCCAGCTGCGGGCGAGCAGAGGCAGGAAGATCGTGAAGCCGGCGCGATCCTCGAGCAGGCGACGCTCGCACAACGCCGAGTAGGCGTGCCCGGCCAGCACGCGCTCGCTCTCGTCAGGCGAACGCTGGCTGCGAGCAACGCGCGCCGAGTCGCGCATCACGGGAAGCAGCGCGCGCATGGCGTCGTCGCCCCGCGTCCCCGCGCGCTCGAGCACCGTGACCTGGGTATCGAGCACGCAGGTGTCGGTCAGTCGGTAGAGCGCCTCCGTGAGTGGGCGCGACACACCCAAGGCCCAGAGCCGCGGCACAAGCTGGGCACCCCAGCTCTCCCGCACGAGGATCAGCGCCCCCCGAACCCCTGCTTCCCGTGCTGGCGCCGTGGGATCCTGCCGCATAAGCGCGAGCCCGGATCGGTACTGAGCGAAGCGCGCAGGAGCATTGACGAAGACTGCCATTGTCACTGCCGTTGCCACGGTCCCCCAAAACGCGCGCCCCCCCATTGAGCTCGCCGGGAGTCGCGAGCCAAGCAGGCGGACCCCATGGATCGACAGGAGTACCAGAAGTGGCACGAGCAGGTAGATGAAACGGGGGCCAAGGTAGAACCCGTCATGCCAGTATGCGAAATAAAGTCCGATCAGTAAGGAGCCACTCACGAGCCAGTACAGCGCTATATCCGACCAACGTCGCCACATCCACAAACCGAATAAGGCAGCAATAATGCTCGGAGTAGGCGTCTCGAACAGGTACGTCTGCAGGCGAAGGAAATAGAGACTCAGGAGTTCCAGCCCTCGAGCCGGTGTATGCGCCTCGCCCCACGGTGCCGAATGGAAGCCAAGCCCGTGCGCTGGACCCCAAAGCGCCTCGTAAGCGAACAGCGTCGCGCTTCCGGTGGTCTGGGTGTTGTACCAGACGAGCGCGGCCAGCGGGACCGCCACGCCCACACCCGAAGCCAGCAGCTCGTTCCAGCGCGACCGATCCCCCACAAATCGCCAGCCGAGCCAGGCGCCGGCCGGGAGAGCGAAGGCCAAGGCGTCGACCGGCCGGATCGTCGCCAGAAACCCAAGCGCGAGCCCGGCCAGGAGAGCGAACCAACGGCTCTCGTCGATGCGGCAGAGCAGCCACGTTGCCAGCAGCGCAAAGAGCATCGCCCCCGCGTGATTCATGTGCGAGGCCGACATGAACACCACCATTGGCGTGAGCGCGAACAGGATCGCGGCACTCAGCGCCACCACGGCATTCGCTTCACTGCGGCGGACAATGCCCCAGAACAGGGCGACGCTCGCCGCGCCGGCCAGGGGGCCCACGATCCACGTCATCCCGAGCCAGACACCGGGAACGAGCAGCAGTGGCCCGCCGGGAGGGAACTGCGAATAGGATCGTCCGCCCTCATCGAGCAGGTGCAAGGCACTGCGAAACTCGGGATAGGTGCCGGCATCGAGAAACAGGCGGCCGCTCGCGAAGATCCGGGCCTGGATCACCTGGGCCAGCTCGTCGAGGTGCAGCGGCACACCGGAGAACGCGGCGTGTGCGACGACGGCATAAATGACGAAGGCGGCCAGGGCGAGTACGCCGCCGGTGTGCCGTGGCGCCGAGAGGCACCGCTCGGCAAACTTTGGAAAGCCGGTGGACCCTGGTGACCAGCGGCGCGTCAGGATGGCGAGCACGATGCCCCCGCCGATCGCGATGAGGGAGCCGCTCAACCACCCGCTGGCCACCGTCGCGAACCACGGGGCAGTGCGTCCCCCCGGGATCCAATTCACGATGGGCAGGAAGCCGAGTGCCAGCAGCAGCCCTGCGGCGACCCTGCCTGGCAAGCTACCTCGATGTGTTGGACGGTCGTGGGGCACCCTCTAGGACGGCTGCCCGCTCACCCCTGCAACACGTCGCCATCGCTCCACCTCGAGCACGAGATTCTGCAGGTCTGATGGGCTTACGCCGGGGATGCGCGCGGCCTGGGCAAGCGTGCGCGGGCGCTGCGCGAGGAACTTCTGCCGCGCCTCGAACGACACGGACCGCATGTCCGCATACGGCAGCGCCTCGTCGAGCGCGAAGGCCCCCATACGCCGGAGCTTGTCTGCCGCAACCCGCTCGCGCGCGAAGTAGCCCGCGTACTTGATCTGCAACTCCGCCGTCACGACGGCGTCGAGCGGGAGATCCCCGCCAATCCCCCCTGCGTGAAAAAGCTGCTGCAGGGTGACCCCCTGGCGCCGCGCGAGATCCTCGATTCGGGTCGTCTGCGTGATGGGGGAGCTCCCGACCGACTCGAGGAGCGGGTTCGCCTGGACCACCTTGAGGCTGGTCGCGCTTGCCAGCGCCAGGGCCTCGTCCTCGGAGTCGAGGCGCTTGCGCACGATCTCTTCCTCGCGATCCTGGTAGAGGCCGAGGTCGCGGCCAATGGAGGCGAGGCGACGCAGTGCGTTGTCCTGCCTGACGGTGAGGCGGAACTCCGACCGGGACGTGAAAAGTCGGTACGGCTCGTCGACCCCGCGAGTGACGAGGTCGTCGACGAGGACGCCGATGTACGAGGACTCGCGACCGAGGTACACGGGGGGACGACCGAGCGCGGCGAGGCCGGCACCCAGCCCCGCGACGAGCCCCTGCCCAGCGGCCTCCTCGTAGCCCGTCGTGCCGTTGATCTGGCCAGCGAAATAGAGTCCGGGCAACGCTCGCACCTGCAGCGTGGGGTCGAGCTGGGTCGGCGGGAAGTAGTCGTACTCGATCGCGTAGCCGGCCCGGGTCATGTGCACGTTCTCGAGCCCGCGCACGCTCCGCAGTACGTCCATCTGGACGGTCGCGGGCAGCGAGGTCGAGAGCCCGTTCACGTAGAGTTCGGTCGTGTCGTGACCCTCGGGCTCCAGGAAGAGCTGGTGCCGTTCGGCGAGGGGGAACTTGACGATCTTGTCTTCGACGGAGGGGCAGTAGCGCGGGCCCTGAGAGGCGATCGCACCGCCGTACATCGCAGACTTGCCGATGTTGTCGGCGATGATCCGCTTCCCGTCATCCTCGAGATACGTGATCCAGCACGGCATCTGTTCAGGGTGACGAGTGCCGCCCTGGTGGCTTCTATGTGTCGCCCAGAAATGCGACCACGAGTAGTCAAACTGGTCTACTTCGCTTTCCTGTGCTTCAAGGCGTGAGTAGTCGACTGAACGCCCGTCGATGCGCGGGGGCGTCCCTGTCTTGAAACGGCTGACCGTCAGGCCGACCCTCTCCAGCTGTTCCGCGAGGTGAACCGCCGACCCCTCGCCAGCTCTGCCACCCGAAATGCGCGTCTCGGTGCCGATGTGGATGCGACCTCGGAGGAACGTCCCCGTTGTGATGACTACTGCGGTGGCCCCAAAGCGGCGTCCCTCGAGGGTCTCGACGCCGATGACCCGACCAGCCGCCTCGTCGAGAAGAAGGCGCGCCACTGTACCCTGGATGGTCGACAGGGTGGGGTGCGCCTCAATAAGCTGGCGGGCCGCGCGGCGATACAGACCACGGTCGCACTGTGCGCGCGGGGCCCAGACCGCCGCACCCTTGCTTCGATTAAGCATGCGGAACTGGAGCATGGCGAGGTCGGTCGCTCGCCCCATGATTCCGCCCAAGGCATCGACTTCTCGAACCACAGTACCCTTGGCGACGCCACCGATGGCCGGATTGCAGGACATCTGGCCGATGGTCTCGAGGGCACTCGTCACCAGGCCAACGCGGGCTCCCAGGCGCGCGGCGGCCACGGCCGCCTCGGTACCCGCGTGGCCGGCACCGACGACCAGGACATCGAAGTCCTGTTCTGTACCCAGTGCGGAGGTGGGTCGAGACATGGAGGGAAAGGTACGCCGAGGCGTCACGGGAGTGGACTGCTTAAACTCCCGGGATGCCGCTGCGTCTCCCTGCCCAGCATCCCAGCCTCATCATCCGGAAGGAAGCGTTCGAGCGGGTCTCGCTCTCGCGAACCGCCATCGACGAGCGCCTCGGCCTGACCGATGAGGAGTTTCGCGTGGAGGGAGGGCTCGTGGTCATCGGCCCGATCGTCGCCGACGCCGAGCTGCAATCGTTGATCGCCGACCTCGAGGACGCCGGGCTGGTCCACTTCGAGGATTTCTTCGACCTGAGCGGCAACTGGCCGGAGTGGCTGCGCCTGTTTGCGCAGGGGTGAGTGCGTCTTCGCGCTGTTGCGCGAAGACGCAGACGGGATAGACGAGTGGACGGGATGGACGCGTGTACCGAAGACGTGCAACTGAACCTAACGACGAGCAGCGGGCTCGCGGGTGGCAGGCGTTTCGGTGAGCGGTCCGGTTCGAAGGAGGCCCGTCCATCCGCAGGTGAGGCACCAGCTCTTCCGGAACCAGGGCATGACGCGTCCGAAGAGAAATGACTCGACGCGCAACGTGGGGTCATCGCACAGCGGGCACTGGTCTCCCTTGGGCAGCAGCACGAGGAAGACGATGGTCGCAGCGATGATCCGGAGGACGAAGAGTCCACCGAAGACCACGGTGAAGAGGATCGCGTCCGACGTCACCTGTTGATCCTACGACCTGCCATCCGTTCGCGACATAGGGAGGAATTCGGCAGCAAACTCGACCGCGCGTCGATCGGAGTACGACGAGGTGGCCCAGGGCACTGCGCCCTCGACGAATCCCACATGCCCTCCGACAGGGACGAACTCGGTTCGCAGCCATGGATTGCCCGCGGCGATCTTCGCGACGTCAGCGAGCACCTCGGGGGGGTGGAAGGGGTCATCCCGGGCGCTGAGGAGCAGGGTGGGGACGCGGACGGACGCGAGGTAAGCCATCGAGCTCGACCGCGCGTAGTAGTCGGCCGCGTCGGCGAAACCGTGGACGACGCTCGTGAACGCGTCATCGAACGCCCAGAGAGTGGTGGCGCGGCTGATGGCGCCCGGATCGGCGATCCCGGGGTGTCGGGCGACCTTGTCCAGCGCCTTCCGGCGCAGGGTTCGGAGGAAGCGGCGGCTGTAGAACGTGGCGGTGCGATCGATGTGGTCGCACGATCGCGCGAGGTCGAATGGGACCGACGTCGCGGTCGCGGCGGCCACGATGCCTTGTGCCGCCTCACCCTGCTCGCCGAGCCACTTGAGCAGGACGTTGCCGCCTAACGAAACGCCGGCGAGGACGAGCGAAGCGCCGGGACGCTCCGCGATGAGGCGTCGGATGACATGATCGACGTCGGCCGTGTCGCCGCTGTGGTACGAGCGCGCTTGCCGGTTCGTCTCACCGCTGCAGCTGCGGAAGAAGAGAAGATTCGCCTGCCAACCGCGGCTCCATGCATTTTCGAGCGTCGCGCCGATGTAGTGCGAGCGATGAGACCCTTCCAGGCCGTGGAGCAGGAGGAAGGTCGGCGCTGTCGGGTCCGACGCGTCGAGACGCAGCAGGTCGACGAAGTCGTCGTCGGGCGTGTCCCAGCGCTCCTGGCGCCACGGAAGGCGAGGGGGACGCCGGAAGAGTCGTCCCCAGACCGTGTGCAGGTGTGGGTTGGACAGCCAGGGAGCGGGGCGGTACGGGCGAGACATAGGGGGCTCGATTACAATCCTCCACGGCCCAACCCGTCGTCCACCGGTCTCCAGACCGGGGGGGAACGGGCGGCTCCGCGAAGGATAGCGGGTTCGGGACCGGCGTCTCTGTTCGTCATGCCATGGAAGTCCAGATCTTCGGCCACAAGAAAAGTGCGGATACCCGGAAGGCCCTCCGGTACTTTGCGGAGCGGCGCATCAAGACGCACTTCGTGGACCTGACCGAACGCGCCGCCTCACTCGGTGAGCTCAAGCGCTTTGCGCAACGCTTCGGCGTGACTGCCCTGATCGACCGGGACGCACGCGCCTACGCAGACCTCGGGCTCGGCAACGCCCGGTACGCGGACGACCGGTGGCTGGAGAAGCTCGCGGACGAACCCATGCTGCTGAAGGTTCCGCTCGTGCGCTGCCAGCAGCAGCTGACCCTGGGCGTCGACGAGGCCACGTGGGCGTCGTGGATCAAGCGTTAGGCATGCGGAGCTTCGCATGACGCAACTGTCGCTCTCGGGCGTTGGCGTGCAGTACGGCGCCACCACCGTCCTCCGGGACGTCACGTGCACCATCGCGGAAGGCGAGCGATGGGGAATCATCGGGCGCAACGGCTCGGGGAAGACGTCGCTGTTCCGGCTCGTGACTGGAGAGCAGGCACCGTCAGCCGGATCGATCGCGCGCACGCCGGGGCTGCGCTTCGCGGTGCTCGACCAGCATCGCGAGTTCACAGGCTCCACCACGGTGTGGGGCGCGGTGGCTGAAGCGTACCGCCACCTCATCGACCTCGAGCACGACCTCACGATGCAGGCGAACGGCCTCGCGGAGGCGGGTGAACGGGCGACGAAGGCACAACTCGACCGCTATGCGCGCGACCTCGAGCGCTTCGATCACGAGGGTGGCTACACGTGGCATGCCACGGTGGACGCCGTACTCGAAGGCCTTGGCTTCGTCGCTGCCGACGCACACACCATGCGGCTCGAGCACCTGAGCGGCGGGGAGCGCGGACGCGTGGCGCTGGCGCGCCAGCTGGCGATTCCCGCCGACGTCCTGCTGCTCGACGAACCCACCAACCACCTGGACCTCGAGACGACACGCTGGCTCGAGGAGTTCCTGCGCGGCTCCCGCGAAACACAGCTGATCATCTCGCACGATCGCGCGTTCCTCGACCGGGTGGTGGACCATGTGCTCCACCTCGAGGACGAAACCGCGTTCACCTACAGCGGCGGGTACACGGCGTTCGTCCAGCAACGCGCCGAGCGGCGGATGTCGCAGCAGCGCTCCTTCGACAAGCAGTCCAGGTCGATCTCGCGCGAGGAAGACTACATTCGGCGCAACATCGCCGGGCAGAACACCAAGCAGGCGAAGGGGCGTCGCAAGCGGCTGGCATGGCTGCCACGCCTGACACCTCCCCCTGACGACGACTCGGCGATGAGCGTGCGCTTCGAGGCGCATGACCGTGGAGGCGACCAGGTGGTTTCGCTCGACAAGGCCGAGGTGGCGATCGGGGACCGCGTGCTGCTCACGCCATTCACGGAGTGGATCCGTCGCGGCGACGTGGTCGGGCTGATCGGCCCGAACGGCACGGGCAAATCGACGCTCCTGCGTGCCATGGTTGGCGTACGTCCGGTGAGCGGTGGCGAGATCCGCGTTGGCGGCGCGATACAGCTTGCGATGTACACGCAGGACTTCGCGAACGTGCCGCGCGATCGGTCCCTGTATGATGTCATCGGCGACATGCGGCCAATGTGGGAACGTGGCGCGGTGCATGGGCACCTGGGACGCGTGCAGTTCTCGGGGGATGAGGTGCGCCGGGCGACGTCGTCGTTGTCCGGGGGCGAACTCGCGCGCCTGGCGTTGGCGATGATGATGCTCGAAGGCGCGAACTTCCTGATCTTCGACGAACCAACGAACCACCTGGACGTGGAGTCGATCGAAGCGCTCGAGGATGCGATCGAGCGCTACGAGGGCACAGTGCTCCTGGTGAGCCATGACCGCGAACTGCTCCGGAGGCTCGTGACGCGCGTCTGGGAGTTGCGCGACGGTCACATGCGGGTGTTCGACGGGGAGTTCGCCGACTGGGAAGAAGCGAGCGAGCGTGAAAGGATCGCGCGCGCGGCCGCGGAGGCAGAAAAAACCGCGACGACTCGCGAGAAGGGCCGCACCGCCGAGCGCAAGAAGGCAGACGAGGCGACGCGCACGAGGACGTCGACACGCGACCTGCAGCGGGCCGTGGAGAAGGCGGAGAAGGACGTGCACGCGCTCGAGTCCACCGTCGCCGAACTGACCGCGAAGCTCGCCGATCCGGAACTGTACGCGACCGCGGGGGGCCCGAGGAAGGGACGCGCGGACGACGTGTCGAAGCAGCTGGCCACGGCCCGCGCCTCGCTCGCCCGCGCGCTGTCCACGTGGGAGCAAGCCATGGAGGCGGCGGATCAGGACGGTTGATGTCCGCGCCCACTCGATAGAGAAAGCGTTCGCGTTCGATAACGAATATCAGGCGCTGCAGGCTCCCCTGCCGGGCTACCTTTCCCGGGCCGGAGCAGCCGGTGCGCGCAGGTTCAACGCTGGAGACTGGTCATCTCACAGGAATTAGTGGCGTGGGTCGGCTTCATCATCTTCGTCGTCGTGGTGCTCGCGGTGGACCTCGGGGTCCTGAACCGCAAGGCCCACGTGGTGTCGATCCGTGAGGCGTTGACGTTCACGGCCGGGTTGGCGGTACTCGCCCTCGGCTTCAACGCGCTCGTGTACGTGATGTACGAGAACCACTGGCTCGGGCTCGGTAATCACGTCGACAAGCTCGATGGCATGAGGAACGACGGCCGCCTTGCGGCCGTGAAGTTCTTCACGGGCTACATCATCGAGATCTCGCTCAGCGCGGACAACGTCTTCGTGATGGCGATGATCTTCCAGTACCTGCGCGTGCCGCCGCAGTACCAGCACCGGGTGCTCTTCTGGGGCATCCTCGGTGCGCTGATCATGCGCGGCACGATGATCCTGCTCGGAGCGACGCTGATCGCGCGGTACCACTGGATCCTGTACCTCTTCGGCGCGTTCCTGGTCTTCACCGCGATCCGAATGCTGGTGCAGAAGGATACCGGGGAGGATGTGGGAGACTCCGCCGTGATCCGTTGGGTGCGGCGCTTCTTCCCCGTGACGCCGACCTATCACGGGCAGCAATTCGCGATCCTGCAGGACGGGCGTCGGGTGCTCACCCCGCTCGCGGTGGCGCTCGTCCTGGTGGAGACCACGGACCTCGTGTTCGCCGTGGATTCGATCCCGGCGATCTTCGCGATCACGACGGACCCGTTCATCGTGTTCACGAGCAACGTGTTTGCGATCCTCGGGCTGCGTTCGCTGTACTTCGCGCTTGCCGGGGCCATGGAGAAGTTCCGTTACCTCAAGGTGTCGCTGGCGGCGATCCTTGGCCTTGTTGGCGTGAAGATGCTGGTAGCCGACTTGCTCAAGGAGTACATCGGCCCGTCGTTCAACTTCTACCTGCTCGGCATGGTTGCGCTGATCCTCGTGATCGGGGCCCTTGCCAGTGTCGTTGCGGCACGACGCGAGGCAGGGAACGACAGGGGTGTACTCACCGACTAAGGGCAGACTGGTTGCTGCTTGCTGGTACTGGTGGCTGGTGCTGGTTGCTCACTGGCTGCTGGTTGCCGGACGATGCAAGAGGAGCGCACCCTGACCTGGGGTGCGCTCCTCTTTCTTGCACTCTATCCATCCCGTCCACCCGTCTATCCCGTCCGCCCTCAGCGGCTCTTCTCCTTCTCGAGCACGCCGTCGATGCGGTCGACGAGGTCCTGCCAATGTGCGCGGTTCACCCCGGTGGCCGCGGTGGCCGAGCGCCGCGCATCCGCCTGGATGG
>JACMLI010000598.1 GCA_014379705.1 Gemmatimonadaceae bacterium | reverse complement strand
GCGACCGAACTGGGCGTCGATGATCTGGTGGCAGAGCGTGCAACCCACTCCGTCACCAGCGAGCGCGGTCGCTCCCTCCGCACCGGCATCGATGGGAAGGTGCGCGAAGACCTCGGCACGCTCCCCGTTCGCGTGCGCCTGATAGCGCATCATGGGCATGTGGCACACCGCGCACTCGTCCTGGATGTCGGCCGCGCGCTCGGGATGGTCGAGCGTCTCCGTCCGCACGGACGCCTGCCAGTACGGGTCGCGCGCCGAGTTGGCCATCATCGTGGCGCCCCACGCCGTCCCGATGGACACGTCCTCCCCGCTGCTCGTCGTGAGCGAGTTGTGGCACGCCATGCACCGCTCGGACGTTTCGAAGAGCGGCGGAGATTGCGCACCCCCTGCCGCCACCTGCGTACCGGACGCGCTGCATCCCAGCACAACGGTGATCGAGAGCACCATCGCGCTCCGCATATCGGGGCGACGCATCACCAGCCGCCCAGCAACGGGCCGTCAAACCAATCCCAGATGATGTAGGCCACGAGCGATCGTGAACGGGTGTCGCGATTGGTGAGTGGCATGCGGTAACCGACGCTTCCGAGGATGTGCTGTCGCCTGCTCAGGCTCACCTGCATCTGGGGAATCCAGTCGAGGTTCGTTGGCGCCCCCGGTCGGGTGGTCTTCCAGAAGAGGCCCTCGGCGATCGGGCTGAACGCACGGCCGCCGATGAAGATCGTGGTCCCCACCGCACCGCGAGCAAACCGCTCCGTGAACGCGACGTTTCGTCGGAAGGGAATCTCGGCGCCGGCATGGACCTGCACAAAGGTGTTCGCCGGGCCGGCTACTGCTGCGAGCATGAACGGCTCGTATTTCACCGTTCCATCGCCGAATCCACGCGTGCGGTCGCCTGTAGGCAAGGTGATTTCGCCACCGAGGCTCAGGATCGCGGATTGGCTGTGCGCGACCGTCCGCTTGATGGCGAGTGATACATCGCCCATCTGGACGCCCGTCCAGTTCGCCGGCGAACCGACCGGCATCTCGCGCACCGAGATCGGCAGCTGGAGCTCCCACTGCGTGCGCGAGCCGACGCGCTTCTCGACGATGAGGGTGCTCGTGCCCACGCGTGACCCGCCGGTCCCGACCCATTCGCCGTTGAGGACGACCTCGTCCTCGGGAAATGCCTTCTCGGTGAACGTCGCGCGCGGAAGGTTCATCTCGCCGCGCGGCCAGCTCGATTCCGTACACAGCGTCCGGATGTACGCGACGACGCGGGCGATCTCGTCAGGCGATAGTGCTCCGCCGAACGCGGGCATACGCTGCGAGAAGCGTCGCGAGGGGCCCCCACTGCGAACGACGGTCTCCCAATCCAGGGCTGCCTCGCGGGAGGCGTAGGAGCAGTCGGTGAAGTCGGGGATGGCGTCGGGAAATCCCACGTGCACCTGCGGCAAGCCGCGCCCGTCAGGGGCGTGGCAGCTCTGGCAGGCGGCCGTGTACAACTCTTGACCAGTCAGGGACGCCTGCGACGACGCCGTGGCGGGGACCCCGACCACGGCGCAGATCGCGAAAAGCAAACAGGCAAGGCGCCGCGTGTTTTGGGAAAGCAATGAACGCAGCAGGCAAGGGGGAATCATGACAGACGCGGCGACACCTCCAGCGTCCGCCGGACACTGCGCAGGAAGCGGCGCCACGTCAACGCCAATCCTGTAAATGCGAGGACGACGGCGGCCGCCGACACCAGTGCTGCAATTGTCTGGCCCACTGTCCCCAGGGCTTCTCCCGTGTGAACCGGCCGCATCCACGCCCGGATGCGCGCAGCACGGTCCCGCGGTGGCGGTGTGCGACGTGCGAGATACGTTCCGTTCACGTTCTCGATGGTAAGCTGGACACGATCGCTCGGCCGGTTGTGCGAACCGATGTTCGCAGTGACCGTGGGAATGCCCCCCGGCTCACGCGCGGCGCGGATGGCAAGGGAACGCCAGCCCTGCACGTTGCTCGCCGCCTGGATGGCGACCGCCTCGAGGGTCACCTCCGCTGCCGGCGCCAGCAGTGCGACCGGCGGGG
>JACMLI010000597.1 GCA_014379705.1 Gemmatimonadaceae bacterium | reverse complement strand
CGCACCGGCCGGGCCGAGGCCTCGCGCAGCGTCCGCAGGAGGAGCGTGACCTCGCGCGTCGTCATCTGCTGGCGCACCGGCGCCACGATGTCGTCGGCAAGGAAGAACCGGTAGACCCGCTGACGGCTGTCGTCCCTCCCCGCGGGGGAAAGGGACATGGCGCCCGCACTCACGCCGGGCTCCTCGACGCGGAGCGCCCACGTGGTATCGCGCGCCCGGGCCCTCGTCAGGCGGCGCGCGAGGGAGTCCACGAACTGGCGCACCTCCGACGCCCGAAAGGCCGCCGAGACCGACGCGTCCTCGCCCGCAGCGCCCACCAGCACGTCCGTCCCGCTCACGCGCACCTCGAGCGCCGTCTCGCCGATGAGGCCGCGCCACACCAGTCTGGGGGCTTGCGCGTGCACCGTCGCGGGGATCGCGACGAGACAGGCGAGCAGCCGCAGGCCGCACAAGACGCCAGCGGGAACAATCATCCGGTGGTGCACGCTAGGGGAAGATGAGACCGTCACGCCGCTTCCGACCATGAAGCACGCCTACGTGAAGCTGGAAAAGGACGGGCACGTCTCCCTCTGTTGGTGGGTGGACGCTGGCGATGGTGTCGCCACGCGCGCGGTGATCCACGTGCAGCCCGGAGAGCGGGCGTTCGACCTGGGGTTCGAGGAATGGCGACAGCGCGCCGGCACGTTCGTGGACCTCGATGAGGTACACCGGCACCTCGTGCTCGGCTCCATCCGCAACTGACGAGCTGACCGGCCATGCCGACCCGGATGCTACGTCAGTCGGTTTCCGGAGGCCAGTTCGTGGAGTGGGACGACTAGCCGGGGCTGCCCCGCCGCATATCTTCGTTCTCAATCCCACTCACCCCCTTGGAGAGGTGCAGATGCACGCACAACGAGTCGGTCGGCAAATCGTCGCCCTTCTGGCAGTTGCGATCGCGCCAGTCCTGCAGGCGCAAACCGGCGGCATATCGGGCCGGGTTACCAGCGCCGAGGGGGGAGCCCCCGTTTCGGACGCGATCGTCCAGGCCTTCGCGGCCAGCGGGCAGATGGCGGCGTCCATCCGCAGTCGCGAGGACGGGAGCTATCGCGTCATCAACCTCGCCCCGGGCACCTATGCGCTGTACGTCGCCAAGCTTGGCTTTGCGCCACGGCGCTCCGAAGGCATTGCCGTCACGGCGGGCGGCACCGCAACCCTTGATGTCGCACTGACGCAGGCCATCACCCGACTCGACGAACGGGTCACGACGGCCACACGCGGCGCCGAGCCGGAACGCATCCAGGATTCCCCGAACTCGATTTCCGTCGTCACCAGTGAACGCATCGCCGAGCGTCCGTCGGTCACGATCACGGACCACCTGAAGTCGTCGCCGGGCCTCGCGATTTCGACCGGTGGCATCGCGCAATCCAACATCGTTTCGCGCGGCTTCAACAATGCGTTCTCCACGCAGATGATGATGCTGCAGGACTATCGCTTTGCGGGCGTGCCGTCGCTGCGCGTGAACGTGCCGTTCCTCTTTACGGGCACCGGGGACGACATCGAGCGTGTGGAAGTGCTGCAGGGACCGGTCGCCGCGCTCTACGGTCCCAACTCCGGCAACGGCGTGCTGCACGTGATCACGAAGTCGCCCTTCACGTCGCAGGGGACGTCGCTCACGGTGGACGGCGGGGAGCGGTCCCTGCTCCGCGCCGGTCTGCGCAATGCCGGCGCCACGAGCAACGGCAAGTGGGGCTACAAGGTGGCGGGCGAGTATTTCACCGCGAAGGACTTCGAGTACAAGGATCCGAACGAGCCCGCGACATTTTCCGCGACCGATACGCGCGTGCCGGTCTCGCGCCGTGGCACTGCGGCCGCGCGCGACTTCGACCTCGCGCGGTATTCCGGCGAAGCCCGCATCGACTTCCGCCCGAACGAAGACACGGAGATCATCTCGTCGGCCGGCCTGTCGCACATCAAGAGCGGCATGGAGATCACGACCACGTTCGGTGCCGCCCAGGTGAAGGACTGGAGCTACGTCAGCCTGCAGGAACGCTTCCGTCACAAGAAGTTCTTTGCCCAGGTGTTCTACAACAAGTCGAACGCGGGCAATGAGGACGCGAACGACGCCGGCGGCACGTTCTACCTGCGCTCGGGCATTCCGGTGGTGGACCGGTCGAGCGTCGCCGTGGGCCAGGTGCAGCAGGGACTCCAGCTCGGCAACACGAAGGTGGTGCTTGGCGGCGAATACATCGCCACACGCCCCAAGACGCTCGGCACGATCAACGGCCGCAACGACGGCGACGACGCGATCAACGAGTACGGCGCGTATATCCAGACGACCACGGCGCTGGGATCCAAGATCGATTTCCTCGCGGCGATTCGCGGGGACAAGAACTCGCGCATCGATGGCGCGCAGGCGTCCCCGCGGGCGGCGTTCGTGTTCAAGGCGACACCAAACCAGAACGTGCGCGTCACGTACAACCGCGCATTCAACTCCCCGGCCTCGTTCGCCTTCTTCCTCGACCAGTATTCGGGCCAGACTCCTGCCCCGGGCCTGCCAGTCCAGATCATGGGCAACGCCCCGAAAGTCGGCTGGCAACTCGACCGGTCGTGTGGTGGCGCCCTCTGCATGCGCTCGCCGTACGCCTCCGGCCTGCTGCCCGCAGGGTCGGCGGCCGCTGTTTTCCCGGGTTTGGTTACCCGGAGCCCGGCCTTCGGGGGAGCAAGCGCCATCGAGGCGATCGTGGCGGGGCTCCCACTTTCCAACTTCGGGGGCAGCGCGGCGCAGAAAGCGGCGTTCCAGGGCGCGTTGGCTCAGCTGATCCCCTTCATGGCGACGTTCCGTCCCACGGCCGCGGAAGTCCCGTCGGTCTTGTTGGACTTCAACACGAGACAACCAACCACCAAGGCGCCGACCGACTACGCCCCACTGGGCGCCAACTTCTCGACCACGTGGGAATTGGGATACAAGGGCCTGTTCAGGGAGAAGGTGCGGCTCGCCGCCGAT
>JACMLI010000596.1 GCA_014379705.1 Gemmatimonadaceae bacterium | reverse complement strand
CCTTGCGCCCATGCCGGCGCGCGATCGGCGGCAGCAGGAACGCGAAGGCGAAGCACACGGCGGAGTACGCCCCGAAACAGAGTCCGGCCCACTCGACGCCCTGCTGATAGAGCGGCGAGGACGCGTCGGGCGCCCCGAACACGTTGCGGGCGACGGCGACGGGGAAGTACAGCCACATGCAGAAGAGCCCGAGCCACGTCGCGATCTGCACCCAGGCGAGTTGACGCATGGTCTCGGGCATCGAACGCATCGCCGCGAGGATATCCGCCGACGCGGCCCGGATGCCCCTCGATGCGGCCTTCGCGCGCTGGAACGCCGCCATGTCGGCCGGGGGATGCTCACGCGTCGTGAGGATCGTGTAGAGCACCGCCCCGAAGAAGGCCGCGGCACCGATGAAGAACGACAGCCGCACCGTCGTGGGAATGGTGCCCGGCGCGCTCGCGGCCACCCCGAACCAGTTGGTGAGCATCCACGGCAACGCCGACGCGATCACTGCACCCAGGCCGATGAAGAAGCTCTGCATCGCGAAGCCGCGCGTGCGCTCGGACTGCGGCAACAGGTCGGAGACGAAGGCGCGGAACGGCTCCATCGAGATGTTGATCGAGGCGTCGAGGATCCACAGCAAGCCGGCGGCCATCCACAGCGCCGAGGAGTGCGGCATCGCGATGAGGGCGAGGGAACTGAGGATCGCCCCGATCAGGAAGTACGGGCGCCGCCGGCCCAGCCGGGGCCACCAGGTGTTGTCGCTGGCATGGCCGATGATCGGCTGCACGATCAGTCCCGTGAGCGGGGCGGCGAGCCAGAGCATGGGGATCTGGTCGGGGGTCGCGCCCAGGTACTCGTAGATCGCGCTCATGTTCGCCATCTGCAGCGCCCAGCCGAACTGGATGCCGAGAAAGCCGAAGCTCATGTTCCAGATCGAAACGAAGGGAGTGCGCTTCGTTTGCACGGGCGGACTGGGGCTGGTTGCTGGTTGCTGCACGCTGGTGCGGGTTGCTGCTACTGGTTTGGTACTGGGTGAGCGCTGGGGGCGGGATGCTGGGCGCTGGGCTACCGACCGTAGAGCTTCACCAGGGTCTTCATCTTGTCCTGCATCTCCGGCGTCAGCTGGTCCCACGTGAACCGGAACTTCCAGTTGCCGCCCTGGCGGCCGGGAAGGTTCATCCTCGCTCCGCTGCCGAGTCCCAGCACATCCTGCATCGGGACCAGCACGGTGTCCGCGACGGACGCGAGCGCCGCGCGGATCAGCGTCCAGTGCATCTCCTTTCCATCCGTGCCGAGGTACAACCTGGCAAAGGCCTTCTCGCGTTCGACCGCCTCGGCGTCGCGCGTGGAGTCGCCGTCGCCTGACGAGTTCCACCAGCCGACGGTCGTGTCGTTGTCGTGCGTCCCGGTGTACACCACGCGTTCGCGCGGATAGTTGTGCGGCTGGAATTCGTTGGCCTGGCCGTCGCCGCCAAAGGCGAATTGCAGGATGCTCATCCCGGGGAATCCGCAGCGCTCCCGCAATGCCTCGACAGCCGGAGTGATCAGCCCGAGGTTTTCGGCGACGATGGGCAGGGGGCCAAGGGCGGAGGCGATCGCCTCGAACAGTTCAGCCCCCGGACCTGGCGCCCATCGACCGTTGATCGCCGTCTCGGCGTCTCCTGGGACTTCCCAGTAGGCCTCGAAGCCGCGGAAGTGGTCGATGCGGACGAGGTCGAACTCGGTGAACGCGGCGCGCATGCGGTGGATCCACCACGAATACCCGGTGCGACGCAAGGCGTCCCAATTGTACAGCGGGTTGCCCCACAGCTGGCCGGTCGCGCTGAAGTAGTCCGGCGGAACGCCGGCCTGCACCTGCAGGCTGCCGTCTGGATTGAGCTGGAAGAGCTCCGGGTGGGCCCACACGTCGGCCGAGTCATGCGCGACGTAGATCGGGAGGTCCCCCATCAGCCGGATCTTCCGCTGCGCCGCCGCCCGCTTGAGTGCACCGAACTGGTGGAAGAACACGTACTGCTCGACCTTCCGCTCCTCGATGCGATCGTGCAACTGCTCGCGCCAGCGCGCGAGGGCCACGGGGTCGCGCCGGGCCGCGCCGGGCTCCCATCCGGTCCACGCGATCCCGCCATGCTCTTCCTTGAGCGCCATGAAGAGGGCGTAGTCGGCCAGCCAATCCGCGTGCGAGGCGACGAACGCGCGATAGGACTCGTCAGGCACGAACGTCCCCAGGGCCTTTTTCAGCACGGCGCGCTTGTGCGGGATGACCTGGCCAAAGTCGACGCATCCCGCAGGCAGGTCGCCCTTGGCACCCGGTACGTGGATCAGCAACGGGTTGCCGGCGAACGCCGAGAAGCACTGGTACGGCGAGTCGCCGTAGCCCGTGGGGCCCAGCGGAAGCACCTGCCAGATCGTGAGCCCGGCCTCGGCGAGGACGTCGAGGAAACGGTGAGCCTCAGGACCGAACTCCCCGATGCCATGCGGCCCGGGGAGCGACGTGGGGTGCAGCAGGATCCCGGCGGAGCGGGGGAACTTCATTGCGTGCTGGCTGGGGCGCCTGGGGCGAAAACGGCAGATTCGGCTTGGACAAGATGCGCCCGTTTCTGTCGGCGAGCCAGCGTCAGTTGCATCGCGGAAGTGTTTGTCGCGCTTGGATTTCCGTGTGTCCGGCTTCGTAAACGATTGCGGGCGGGGCAGGCGGGCGGGCGGGCGGTCGGAACTGGCTCGGGATCAATCCATGGATACCCGCGCAGACCACGACGAGTTGACAGGCACGCACAGCTCCGCACGTATCCGTGCCCGCCCGCCCGCCCGCACTTGCCGCCCCGTGCCCCCGCCGCCACCCTTGGCGTGCGCTCCCTACTCCCGCCAAAGCGACCCATGCCACTCGTTCGCCCTCTTGCCGCCGCCCTGCTCGTCGCGGGCGCGCTCACCTTGCCGGCTCAGCAGCCCGACGCCGCGCTCGTGGCCCGTGCCCGCGCGATCCACGATCGGGTGATTACCCTCGACACCCACGTCGACATCAATCCGGGCTTCTTTACCGCTGCGCATCCGAACTACACGGACCGGCTGCCCACGCAGGTGAGCCTTCCGAAGATGAAGGAGGGTGGCCTGGATGCGGTCTTCTTTTCGGTCTACGTCGGCCAGGGCCCGCTCACGCCCGAGGGATTCGCCCGCGCGCTGTCCTCCAACATCGAGAAGTTCGATGCCGTGCATCGCCTCGCGAAGGAGATCGCTCCCGCGCAGATCGAAATCGCGCTTACTGCGGCCGATGTCACGCGCATCGCCGCGTCAGGCAGGAAGGTGGCGCTGATGGGCGTCGAGAATGGCTACGGCATCGGGAACGACCTGTCGAACGTGCAGAAGTTCTACGATCGCGGCGCCCGCTACCTGTCCCTGGCGCACAACGGGCACTCGCAGCTCTCCGATTCCAACACCGGTGAGCGCGACAACCAGTGGATGTGGAACGGCCTGTCGCCGCTCGGGAAGCAGGTGATCACCGAGATGAACCGGTTAGGCATCATGGTCGACATCTCGCACCCGTCGAAGGCCGCGAACATGCAGGCGATGGCCATGTCGCGGGCACCGGTGATGGCGTCGCACTCGTCCGTGCGCGCGCTGTGCGACGTGAGCCGGAACCTCGACGACGAACAGCTCAAGGCGCTGGCGAAGAACGGCGGCGTGGTGCAGATGGTCGCGTTCAGCGGGTACGTCAAGAAGGCGCCCCCGGATTCGCCGGAGCGCGTGAAGGCCATGTCGGACCTGCGCGCCGAGTTCGGGCTCCCGGCGGGTGGTGGTGGCGGGGGTGGTGGTGGTGGCGGAGGCCTTGGCCAGCTCGATTCCACGCGTCGCGCGTCGTACATGCAGAAGATGCAGGCGCTGAACGCGAAGTTCCCCGCGCCGCCGCGCGCGACGGTAAAGGATTTCGTCGACCATATCGACTACGCCGTGAAGCTCATCGGCCTCGATCACGTCGGCATCAGCTCCGACTTCGACGGCGGTGGCGGCGTGGATGGCTGGAACGACGCCACGGAGACGCCGAACGTGACGATAGAGCTCGTGCGCCGCGGCTATTCCGAGGAGCAGATCCGGAAGCTCTGGAGCGGCAACCTGCTGCGCGTGATGGCCGAGGTGGAGAAGGTGGCGCGATCGATGCACTAGTTTTTCGGGGGCGGATGGGGCGTGTGGGGCGTATGGGGCGTGTTAGGCGTGCGTGGCGTATGGCCGTTGAAAAGCACAGACTCCCGCAGCGTCCTACGCCCCACACGCCCTATACGCCCCCTACTGGGCCGGCCCCCTCTCTGGCAGCAAGACAAACCGCGCGACGTTTGCATCGCTGAAGTACTTCCGCGCCGCTGCCTGCAGCTTCTCCTTCGTCAGTGCCTTGATGAAATCCGGGTACGCGAGCAACCCTTTCGGATCTTCGCCGTTCTCGATGCGCGAGGCGAGGTTGAGCAGCCAGTACCCGTTCTCCTTGAGGCTCACCTCGAGCCCGCGCTGCTGCTGCTCGCGGATGCGCGCCACGTCGGCATCGGAGATCGCCCCAGCTCTGGCGGAATCGATCACCTGGCGCACGGCGGCGAAGAGCGAGTCGGCCCGCTCCGGCGAGGATCCGAACTGCACCGAGACCGAATACGCCTGGATCGGCCATCGCTGCAGGGTTCCCCCGACGGAAACGGAGTAGGTCCCGCCTAACGCTTCACGCAGGGTCTCGAGGGCCTTCATCTCCACGTACTCCGTGACCGATCGCAGCGCATGACGCTCGGCCGGCGAGAACTCCGCCGGGCCATGATAGATGACCACCGTCTGCGCCTTGGGCTCGACCCCCTTGAGCACGCGCTTGTCCACTGCGCCATCTGGGGGACGCACGCCCGCGTCGCGCGCGCTCTCCGTGCGCGCCTTCGCCGGGAGGGCGCCGAGCCATTGCTCCACGAGGGGCCTAATGCTGTCGAGCGAAAACGCGCCGACGACGACAAAGGTGTAGTCGGAGAAGTCACTGAAGCGGTCGCGGAAGATCTCGAGGGACTTGTCGTAGGAGACCCTGTCGAGGTACTCCACGTTCACCGGTTGCTCGCGCGGGCTGTAGCGCGACATGGTCAGGGAGACCGTGTCACCGAAGACCGCCTCCGGGTTCGTGGCCCGGTTGGCGAGGAAGGGGCGCACCTGGTTGCGGAACGCGAGGAACGCTGCGGTGTCGCGCCGCGGCATCGTCAAGCGCGCATACGTGAGCTGGAAGAGGGTCGCGAGGTCGCGCGGCGACGCGCTTCCACTGATGCCCTCGGAATCGTCGTCGATGAAGGTGCCGGCGCGGGCCTGGATGCCGGTGAGCTTCTTGCCTAACGCGATCGCGTCGAACTCGCCCACGCCCCCGCGTTCCACGAGCGTGGTGGCGAGCGTGGCCGATGGCAGGTCGGCGTCGGAGATGAGGCTCGAGCCGCCGGGGCTCCACCCTCGCATCAGCACCTCGTCGGCCTTGAACGTCGTGGGCTTGAGCAGTACGCGAATGCCGTTCGACAGGCGCCACTCGGTAAGCCCGAGGTCCGCGGTCGCCGAGGTCTGGACCACCTTCCCCGGAGTCGGCACGGTGGCAACGAGGGGGGCGTCGCTCACCGTCTCCGTCCATGCGGCGACCGTGGCTCCCTCCACCTTGGGAAAGACGGCGAGCAAGTCCGCCGCCGTCGGAACCGACGTACCTGCCTTCTCGGGCGCCGACAGCATGACGACGCGGTTGCGGTCAGTGATCCACGTGCGACCCAACGCATTCACGTCGGCGACCGTGACGCCCGGGAGCATCGTCTGCACGGCGCGGAGTTCCCACGCAATGCCCGGACTCGGGTCACCCTCGAGAAAGTGCTGCACGTATTCCCCGACGTAGGCCCCCGACTCGGTCTTCTCGCGCTCGGCGTACGCGCTCTCGTAGGCACGAAGCAGCGCGGCCTTGGCGCGCTGCAGTTCGGCGGGCAGGAAGCCGTGCTCACGCACGCGACGAGCCTCGGTGAGCACGCCCTCGAGGGCCTCGACCGTGCTTCCTTCCTTGGCGACGGCTACCAGTTGGTAGGCGTCGGTCCCTCGCACAAACCCGCCGTAGCCTGAGGACGCCACCGAGAAGGGGGCGTCGCCCTTGCGGGCGAGTTCCCCGAGGCGGCGGTTGAGCATGTCGTTGTACAGGCTCGCGACGAGCGACGTCCGGTAATCCTGGGCCGTGCGCACCGCGCGCGGCGTGTGCTTGTACAGCACGCCGATCGAGGTCACCTGTTCCTCGGGGTCGGTCGCGATCGTGACGAGGGGGGCGTCGTTCGGCGGAACCGGGATGTTCGTGCGCGGCCGGGGGCGCGTCACCGGGACGAGGCGCCCGAAGCGCTGGCGAATCGTGCGCTCGACCTGCGCGACATTCACGTCGCCGACCACCACGACGCCCATCAGGTCCGGGCGGTACCAGTCGCGATAGAAGCGCTTGAGTGGAGCCGGGTTCGCTCCCCGAATGATCTCGGGGGTGCCGATAGGCAGGCGCTGCGCGTACTTCGATCCCTTGAAGATCACGGGGAACTGCTTGTCACGGATGCGCGAATCGGATCCGAGGCCACCGCGCCACTCTTCGAGCACCACGCCGCGCTCGTTCACCACTTCGGTGGAATCGAAGAGGGCCGCGCCCGCCCAGTCCTCGAGGATGTCGAACGAGCGATCGAGGATTCCGGGCTTGTCGGTCGGGACCGGGAGGATATAGATGGTTTCGTCGAAGCCCGTCTGCGCATT
>JACMLI010000595.1 GCA_014379705.1 Gemmatimonadaceae bacterium | reverse complement strand
GCACCTGGTGCACCTCGGTGGGATCGACGCCGCGGCGCCCGACCCGCTACCCGCGGACCTCAACGCCGCGGCCGACGCGTCGCCGCTCCGCACGCTCGACGCGAACGCCGAGGCGCGCATGATCGAGGTGATCGACGCCGCGAAGAAGGCGGGCGACACGTTAGGCGGCGTCTGCGAAGTCATCGCCTTGGGCCTTCCCGCCGGACTCGGCTCGCACGTCGCCTGGGACCGGAAGCTCGATGGCCGCCTGGCGGCGGCGCTCATGTCGATTCCCGCGGTGAAAGGCGTCGAGGTGGGCCTGGGCTTCGAGGCGGCGCGCCGGCACGGCTCCGAGGTGCACGACGAAATCGCCCGCGACGCCCCGCGCCAGTCGACGGGTGGCGTCCGGCGACTCACGAACCGCGCCGGGGGACTCGAAGGCGGGATGACCACCGGCGAGCCCCTCGTCCTCCGTGTCGCGATGAAGCCGATCTCCACCCTCATGCGACCGCTCGCCACGATCGACGTGACGTCCGGAGAGCCGGCGGCCGCCGTCGCCGAACGGTCGGATGTCACGGCGGTTCCTGCGATGGGCGTGATCGCCGAAGCGATGGTGGCCTTCGTGTTGGCTGACGCGTGGCTCGAGAAGTTCGGGGGCGACTCGGTGGGCGAGACGCGTCGCAACTACGAGGGATACCTCGCGCACATCGCCACGCGAGTTGGGAATGCCGCGCCCGGTGCGTGAGCCCTTCCACCTGGCGCTCGTTGGCCTTCCCGGTGCCGGGAAGACCACCGTGGCGCGCTCGCTCGCACGGGAGCTCGCATGGCCCATGCTCGACTTCGATGAGGAGATCGAGCGGCGCGAAGGTCGTGCCATCGCTCGCATCTTCGAGGAGTCAGGGGAGGACTACTTCAGGGCTCGCGAGCGGGATGTGACGGCCGAACTGACCGACGCCGGTCCGACCATCCTGTCGCCGGGTGGCGGCTGGATCACGCGGTCTGGGACAGTGGACCTGATCCGGAACCGCACCCGGCTCGTGTGGCTTCGCGTATCCCCGGGGGCAGCGATTCGTCGGATGGGGGGGAACCGAAGTGCCCGGCCGCTATTAATGAAGGGAGAGCCGGAGGCCATTCTGGCCCGTCTCGAAGCCGAACGGGCGCGTTTTTATGCCGGTTCGGACGCGGCGATAAACACGGAAGTGCTTACACAACAACAGGTTGTGCTCCAAATTGGCCAGCTTGCCTCTTTCTGGGGCGCGCGGGTAGGTTAGGCCATGGAGCCGCGGATCACCCACCTGCTCGCCCGATTGCGCAAGCGATTCGGCCGCGCCGAGCATGTCGCCGAGGTGGAGGAGTATCTCACCGCGAAAGGATTCGACCGGGGACAAATAGGTACCATTGTTTCAGCCTGGCTCTCCGATATTGGGGGGGAGCAGCGGGCGGTTCCGGTGTCGACGCAGGGTCCGGTCCGGATTCAGGGTCCTCATGAGCGCAGCCGGTTCACACCGGAGGCATGGGGCTACCTGCTGGGCCTTCGGGCGACCGGGGTGCTCGGACCCGACGAGTTGGAGCACGTCATTGATCGCGTACTGATGCAGGTTGACGGTCGCGTCAGCCTGGACGACGCGCGATCGGCGGTGGAAGCGGGCGGGCCGGATGGGTACGGCCCGTACGGCGAGCCGACGATCGTGCAATAAAGGACACATGGCAGCGAAGAAACGGAGTACGGTGAAGGAGGCGTTAGGCGTCCGGCGGGTCGTCGGGCGGGGGGCGTCGCGTGCCGCGACGAAGAAGGTGGCCACCAAGCGGTCCGCAGCAAAAACGGCGGCGGCACCCAAGGTCGTGGCCACCAAGGCCCGCGCCCGCAAGGTGCCGGTCGATGCGCTCCCTGACGAGACACCGTCGGCGGGCGCCGCGCTCGTCATCGTCGAGTCGCCGGCCAAGGCCAAGACCATCGGCAAGTACCTCGGGCGCGGCTATCGCGTGAAGGCGACCATCGGGCACGTCCGCGACCTGCCCACCAAGAAGCTCGGCATCGATGTCGACAAGGGCTTCGAGCCTTCGTACGTCACCATCGAGGGCAAGGAGAAGACCCTCGCGGACCTCAAGGACGCAGCCCAGGACGCAAGCGCCATCTACATCGCGACCGACCCTGATCGCGAGGGGGAGGCGATCGGCTGGCACGTCGCCGAACATTTCACGTCGGGCACCAGGAACAAGGTGACGGCGCCGATCCATCGCGTGCTCTTCCACGAGATCACGAAGGAAGGGATCAAGGCCGCGATGTCTCGCCCCCGGAGCATAGATACGAAGCTGTTTGAAGCGCAGCAGGCGCGTCGGTTGCTCGATCGCCTCGTGGGCTACAAGGCGTCGCCCATCCTCTGGAAGGTCGTCAAGAAGGGACTCTCCGCGGGGCGCGTGCAGACCGTCGCGCTGCGCATGATCGTCGAGCGGGAGCGCGAGATCCGCGCGTTCAGGCCGCAGGAGTACTGGAGCATCGCGGCCGAACTCGAGAAGGGGGGCCAGAAGTTCGCGGCTCGCCTCCACGCGGTCGACGACAAGAAGCTCGAGGTGCATGACGGACTCACGGCGGCTGGCATCGTCGACGACGTGACCGCCACCGCGGCGCGCCTGGCGCAGGGACTGGCGAAGGGCGCGCGTGGCCCGATGGGCATCTTCCCGCTCACCGACGTCAAGCGTCGCGAGCGTCGCAAGAACCCGTCGGCACCGTTCACAACATCGACGCTGCAGCAGGAAGCCGCCAAGAAGCTCGGCTTCGGCTCCAAGCGCACGATGCGCCTCGCGCAGGACCTGTACGAAGGCATCGAGCTGGGCAAGGAAGAGGGCGCGGTGGGCCTCATCACGTACATGCGTACCGATAGTACGCGCGTCGCCGAGAGCGCCGCGCTCCAGGCGCGCGACCTCGTGCGATCGCTCTATGGTGAGGAGTATCTCGCGACCGGACCGCAGCTCTACGGGGCGTCGGACAAGAAGAAGAACGCCAATACGCAGGACGCCCACGAAGCGGTCCGTCCGAGCGATCCGGCGCGTCACCCCGACGAGGTGCGTCGCTTCCTCAAGGACGACCAGTTCAAGCTCTACCAGCTCGTCTGGCAGCGCTTCATGGCGTCGCAGATGGCGCCGGCGGTCTTCGACACCACCACGCTCGACTTCAGCTTCGCGGGCGAGCGCTCGCGCTACCTGTTCCGCGCCACGGGCAGCATCGTGAAGTTCCCCGGCTTCCTCGCCCTGTATCGCGAGTCGCGCGAGGAAGGAGACGGCAAGGCGCTCGAGGACGAGCAGGCACTGCCGGTGGCCGTGGTTGGTGACCAGGTGCCGCTGCACACGATCACACCGAATCAGCACTTCACCGAGCCCCCGCCGCGCTTCTCCGAGGCGAGCCTCGTCAAGGAACTCGAGCGGCTCGGCATCGGCCGCCCGTCGACGTACGCTTCCATCATTTCGACCCTCGTGGACCGGCGGTACACCCTCCTCGAGCAACGACGCTTCACGCCAACGCCGTTAGGCGAGAGCGTCGAGCGCGTGATGGTCAAGCAGTTCCCCGACATCTTCAACGTCGGCTTCACCTCCGAGATGGAGGGAGAGCTCGACAAGATCGAGGAAGGGGAACTGCCGTGGCGTCGCGTCCTCAAGGACTTCTACGGCCCCTTCGGCAAGTCCCTCGACGACGTCGACGTGACGGGCCTGATCGCCGAGGCGCACGACATCTCGGCGCTGGCGACCGAGAAGTGCCCAAAGTGCGGCGGACAGCTCGTGCCCAAGGGCGGCTTCTTCGGCCCGTTTGTCGCCTGCGAGAACCACCCCAAGGCCTGCGACTACACGCGCCCGATCTCGGGCGAGAAGAAGCCGGCGGTGCTCACGGACTACAAGTGCCAGGAGTGCGGGGAGCCGATGGTCATCCGCCATGGGCGCTCCGGCGACTTCCTCGGCTGCTCGAAATTCCCCAAGTGTCGGGGCACGCGAAGCCTGCCTACCGGCGTCCGTTGCCCCAAGGACGCCGGCGAGCTCGCCCAACGTCGCTCCAAGGCGCGCGGCAAGGTCTTCTTCGGCTGCGAGAACTATCCCACCTGCGACTTCGTCTGCTGGGACAAGCCGGTCAAGGAGACGTGCCCGGAGTGCGGTTTTGAGGGCGCCGAGGCCAAGTCGAACAAGACGCGCGGGGAGTACCGCCGGTGCCTCAAGTGCGGCAACGAGTGGGATGTGGTGAAGACGGAGGAAGAGGAGGCAGTGGTCGGTTAGGGGACGAGATGGACGAGTGGACGAGATGGAACTACGAGGTCTCACTATCTCGTCCATCCCGTCCACCCCGTCCATCCGTCCACCCCGTCTACACGCCCGCCCCCGGGAACCGCATCGTGAACAACGTCGCGCGCAGGACCTGCAGCTCCGCGAGGTCCCGGCCGCTGGCGGTGGCAATCATCTGCCGCCCGTCACCGATGTCATCCCACATCACCGTCGTCTCGTAGCTGAACCCGCGAAACCCGGTCACGACGCGGGCGGTCCGTTCCCGAATCGAACAGTCCTCGCGATGAGGCTGCGACAGGTCTGTGATGATGGGGAGAACTGCTCGACCTGCTGCGGCACGGAGATGCTCAGCCAGTCGCTCCCGGTCGCCGACCGGTACGAGACGGTGCGGAGTGAGCGCGCCCCGTACTGCTTCACCGACGGGTGGACCCGAAAGAGCACGCCATCGAGGGAGTCGAGCCTCCAGCCAAACTCGTCCACCGTGAGGGCCTGGCATGGGAAGCGCATGAAGCTGCCCTCACCGGGCGTTCCGCGCAGCTCGTCGCGCAGCTGGTCGGTCGTCTGGAATCGACTGCACGCCGATATGAGCGCGACGCAGGGGGCGGCGGCACCCAGCACCACCCAGCGCATTCGGCGACGAAACGCAAACCCAGTCGGCATGCTACCCTCCGGTCCTTCGCCGGAGCTTATCTTCCACCCAGTGCCGCTGCCAGAGCCCCGCCGTGCCCTTTCCTGCTCCCCGTGACTGATTCCCTCGACGAACGCCCCGTGACCGTCGTCGGTGGTGGGCTCGCCGGCAGCGAGGCCGCCTGGCAGCTCGCCGAGCGTGGCGTGCGTGTGCGCCTCCACGAGATGCGTCCCGTCCGCGGCACGGAGGCACACAAGACCGATCGCCTCGCGGAACTCGTCTGCTCCAACACCTTCAAGAGCACCGAGGTCACCAACGCCCACGGACTCCTCAAGGAGGAAATGCGTCTCCTCGGCAGCGTCGTGCTCCGCTCCGCTGACGCTGCCCGCGTGGCCGCGGGGAGTGCGCTCGCTGTGGATCGCGACGTATTCGCCCAAGGCGTTACCGACGCCATTCTCGCGCACCCGAACATCGAAGTCGTGCGCGGCGAAGTGTCGACGCTTCCGGAGCGCG
>JACMLI010000594.1 GCA_014379705.1 Gemmatimonadaceae bacterium | reverse complement strand
TCTCCACTGATGGCTCGTAAGCCAAACTACGATTTCGAGAAGCGCCGCAAGGAGCAGGACCGCAAGGCGAAGAAGGACGCGAAGCGCGCGGATCGCCAGGCCCGCCGGGACGAGCGTCCACCTGATGGCACGGAGCCCGCTGCGTCGGCGGGGGACGAGGCGCCGTCCACCACCCCGCCCGAAAACTGACGTGAACCGTCTTGTCACCCTCGTACTCGTCGCCGCCTGCACCGCTCCGCGCACGCCGGAACCGGCGGAGTCGGCGGCAGCCGCCGGAGTGCGCCCCGGCATCGAAGTGTTCCTCGCCAATGTCCCGCCCGCGATCAAGGGAAAGCGCGTCGGGCTCATCACCAACAACACGGCGATCGATCGCGCGGGGACGCTGGATATCGACCTGATCGCGCAGAGCAAGGATGTGAAGCTGGTGGCGCTCCTCGCCCCCGAACATGGCATCCGGGGTGACGCGATGGACGGGGTGAAGATCACCGACGAGGTCGATCCCAGGACGGGAGTGCCCGTGTACTCCCTGTACATGGCGGAGGATCGCGGTCCGACGGAAGCGATGCTCAAGGACGTGGACGTGCTGCTCTACGACCTGCAGGAGGTGGGCGGGCGCACGTGGACGTACGTATCGTCGATGGCGCTCTCGATGAAGGCCGCGGCACGGAAGGGAATCCCGTTCGTCGTCCTCGATCGTCCGAACCCGATCGGTGGGGAAATCATCGAAGGGGCGCTGCTCGATCCGAAGTTCGCGTCTTTCGTGGGCATGTACCCGATTCCGGCGCGGCACGGCATGACGGTCGGAGAGCTCGCCACGATGTTCAACACGCAGCACGGCATCAACGCAAACCTCATCGTCGTGCGCGTCGAGAACTGGAAGCGCTCGGCATGGATGGACGAGACAGGGCTGCCGTGGGTGAAGCCGTCGCCGAACCTTCGCTCGCTCGCGGCGGTCAACAGCTACCCCGGCTCCGTGTACTTCGAGGGCACGACGCTTTCCGAGGGACGCGGCACAGATCGGCCTTTCGAGCAAATTGGTGCGCCGTGGCTCAAGGCAGAGGACGTGGTGCGCGTCATGAACGACAAGTCGCTCCCCGGGGTTCGCTTCGAGGCGATCACGATGGCGATTTCGCCGTCCACGCCGAAGCACAAGGGACTGACGGTGCCGGCAATCCGATTCGTCGTCACCGACCGGAAGGCGTATCGGCCGGTCCGCGCGTCGCTCTTGCTCATCGACGAGATCCGGCGGCAGCACCCCAGGGACTTTGCGTGGACGCGCTCGATCGACCGGCTCACCGGTTCGGACAAGGTGCGCCTCGCGATCGAGGGGGGCACGTTGCCGGCGTTGCTCGACGCGTGGGATCGCGAGGCCGCCGCGTTTGGCGAGAGTCGCAAGCCCTTCCTTCTCTACTAGGGCGTCAGCGCCGGCCGGCGTCCGGGCTCCACGTACGCACCTGGGCGTCGTAGCGGGCCCGGGCGGCGTCGACTTCCTTGAGGTGTGCGCCTGACCACTGCATCGCGGCGTGCACGATGTCGCGGAGGGTGCCGCCGAGCGGCGTGAGGGTGTACTCCACGCGCCCTCGCACTCGGTATCCTTGGCGCGGTGGGCAACCTGATGATGCGTCGCCGCGGGCCTGTACTGCAGCAAGCTTGAGTTTGAGCGTCGCGCCGCGGTTGAGGCACGTCGTGGGGCAGGGGAAAACGTCAACTATCGTCATAGTTGACAAGGTCTGGGGGTGCGTGCTACTATCGCGATAGTTACATGAGTGCCCTCCTTCCTGTCGCCGATGGACCACGTGACGCTGGGCGATCGCGAGCTCGATGTGATGGCCGTGCTCTGGGAGATCGGCTCGGGCACCGTGGGTGAAGTGCGGGAGCAACTCGACGTGACGCTCGCCTACACGACGGTGCTCACGATCCTCCGCAACCTCGAGGCGAAGGCGTTCGTGTCGCACGAGGAGGAGGGCCGGGCGCACCGCTACTATCCGCGTGTGGCCAGGCAGTCGGCGCAGCGGAGCGCGCTGGCCCGCCTCGTCAACACGCTGTTCCACGGATCGCATGAACAGCTCCTCGTCCGACTCCTCGAGGATCGCGCGATCGGGGCAGATGAATTGCGCCGCTTGTCGAAACGTGTGCGCGACGTCGAGACCACGAGGCGAAAGCCCCAATGATCGCCGCGTGGATGGTGACCGCGACGCTCTTCGCCGTGCTGCTGGGGGTGGCAGCATTGGCGGGGGAACGCGCGTGGCGTGCGGTACGACGCCAGGGGCGCTGGCCGTGGGTTTTCGCGCTCGCAGCCGCCGTCACCTGGCCACTCGTTGCGCCTGTGGTGGCGAGCCTGCTCCCCCCGCCGGCCGCGGAACCCACTCCACTTGCGCTCCCCGGCGTGGTGACGCCGATCTCTACGATCGCCACGGCACTCACGCCGGCGCCGACGGACTGGATGCGACGCATGGACGTGCCCTTGCTCGTGCTCTGGGCGCTCGCGTCCGCCCTGCTCCTCACACGCCTCGCGCTGGCGTGGCGCGCGATCGCGCGCGTCGAGCGGTTGGCCACCCTCGATACGATGTCCGGCGTGGAGGTCCTCGTGACGCCATCGTCAGGGCCGGCGGTCTTCGGCATGCGACGGCTACGCGTGCTCGTCCCGGCGTGGCTTCGCGACCTCGACGAACCGCTGCGCGCCCTGGTGTTGCGCCACGAGGTGGAGCATTGCCGCGCGCGCGATCCCCAGTTGACCCTCGGCGTCGCAGTAGTGCTCGCCCTGGTGCCATGGAACCCCGGCGCCTGGTGGATCGCGCGACGCCTGCGTCTCGCGGTGGAGTTGGACTGCGACGCGCGCGTACTTCGCACCACGACCGAGACCGGGCGCTACGCGCGCCTGCTCCTGTTGATTGCCCAACGCCAGTCAAGCACGAGCATCGGCGCCATGCTCGCCGAGTCCACGTCGGACCTCAGCCAGAGGATCACCGAGATGCACGCCCTGCCACCTGCACGCCCGCGCCTTCGTGTCGCACTATCGGGCTTCGTCGCCATCTTGGCCGTCGCCTGCTCGAGCCGATACGCCAACGAGCTGGCCACCGCGCCTACCCTCCAGGCGTCGACCTCCACCAGCACGCAGGCCGCCGTGGCGCTGTACTATGCGCCGGAGGGCTCGACGCCGGCGTCACTTGCTCCCCGCGGTTGGACTCCCCCGCTCTATCCCGATACCCTGCGGCGCGCAGGCGTGGAAGGAGACGTCGTGGCGCAGTTCGTGGTGGACAGCAGCGGAAGCGTGATGGCGGGTTCGGTGCGTGTGGTGGGTGCGTCCCACCCGTTGTTCGCTGACGCGGTGCGCGCGGCCCTGCCGAGTGCCCGCTTTGCGGCGCCGACGTCCGGGGGGCGCAAGGTGCGACAGCTGGTCCAGCAGGCGTTCTACTTTGACATGGCGAAAGGCGCCGCCAAGGCCGTGCGGCCCCGGCCTCCCGTCTCGCGAGCGTCGTCCGATCCGACGATCAGGGCCCCGATGCACCTGCGCGCCGTTATCACCACGGCCGTTCGCTGATGCGGTTCGTGCGCGGCCGCTGGAAGCAGCTCGCCTCACTTCCCCTGTGGTCGCTGCTCGGGGCGACGTGCGTCGCGTGGGGAACCAGTGCCTCACGAGTGCAGGCCCAGTCATGGAAGTCCGACGCGACGCATGTCGGTACCACGGCGCGTGTGCTCATCGTGGGGGCCCGTCCTGAGGACGAGGACAACGCCCTCATCGCGTGGCTCAGCCTTGGCCGCCACGTCGAGACTGCGTACCTCTCGCTCACGCGCGGCGAGAGCGGCGAAAATGTCAGTGGTGGAGAACTGGGAGCCCCACTCGCCGTCGTGCGCACGGCGGAACTCCTCGAGGAGCGCCGGCGCGATCGCGCGCGGCAGTTCTTCACGCGCGCGTACGACTTCGGCTTCACCGAGGAGGATTCCGTCGTCGATCGTGCGTGGCCAAACGATTCGCTGCTGCGCGACGTGGTGTCGGTCGTGCGCGCCTTTCGGCCGCACGTGGTGATCTCGTTGATCGACACCACGGGGGTGGAGGACGCCGCGCATCGCCGTGCGGCTCGGCTCGCATGGCAGGCGTATACGATGGCCGGGGACAGTGCACGCCTGGCGCCCGCCGCGACCGGACGGCTGCCCGTATGGTCGCTCTCGCGACTCCTGACGCGCATCTCGCCCGGGAGAAGCACGCTCGCACCCCTCGTTGTCCTCAACGTGGGGGAGTTCGATCGCGCGACCGGCCGGAGTG
>JACMLI010000593.1 GCA_014379705.1 Gemmatimonadaceae bacterium | reverse complement strand
GGCTTTGCCGTCATTCCGGTGGCGGCCCTTCTCGGCGTCTTCAACGACGACACGCCAATCATCATGGACGATGCGTCGCACGCGGCTCGCCCCTCCGCACCCACACCCGTGGCCGCGATCCCGGCCACGGGGGAGAACGAGTGATGGACCTGCGCGCGAGGGTCCCCGCGGGTCCGATCGCCGAGAAGTGGGACCGGCACAAGTTCGACATGAAGCTGGTGAACCCGGCGAACAAGCGGAAATACCACGTGCTCGTCGTGGGATCCGGCCTGGCGGGCGCTTCGGCGGCGGCGACGATGTCGGAGCTCGGCTACAACGTCTCCTGCTTCTGCTTCCAGGACTCGCCACGGCGCGCGCACTCGATCGCGGCGCAGGGGGGCATCAACGCCGCCAAGAATTACCAGAACGACGGCGACTCGGTGTATCGCCTGTTCTACGACACGGTGAAGGGCGGCGACTTCCGGGCGCGCGAAGCCAACGTGCATCGCCTCGCGCAGATCTCGGTGAACATCATCGACCAGTGCGTGGCGCAGGGCGTGCCGTTCGCGCGCGAGTACGGTGGCCTGCTGGCCAACCGCTCCTTCGGCGGTGCGCAGGTGTCACGCACCTTCTACGCCCGCGGGCAGACGGGGCAGCAGCTGTTGTTAGGCGCGTATCAGGCGCTGGAGAAGGAGATCGCGAAGGGCGGGGTGACGATGTACCCGCGCAGCGAGATGCTCGACGTGATCCTCGTAAAGGGCGTCGCGCGCGGGATCGTCACGCGGGACCTCGTGACGGGGAAGGTCGAGTCCCACGTCGGGGACGCGGTCGTCCTGGCGACGGGAGGCTACGGCAACGTGTTCTTCCTCTCGACCAACGCGAAACAGTGCAACACCACGGCGATCTGGCGCGCGCATCGCAAGGGCGCGCTCTTCGGGAATCCGTGCTACACGCAGATCCACCCGACCTGCATTCCGCAGAGTGGCGACTACCAGTCCAAGCTCACGCTGATGTCCGAGTCGCTCCGCAACGACGGACGCGTGTGGGTGCCGAAGGCGCATGGCGACCAGCGCGCCCCGGGCCAGATCCCCGAGGGGGAGCGGGACTACTACCTCGAGCGGAAGTATCCCTCTTTCGGTAATTTGTCACCCCGCGATATCGCGTCCCGCGCCGCCAAGGAAGCGTGCGACGACGGGCGCGGCGTGGGGCCCGGCGGGCTCGGGGTCTACCTCGACTTCCGCGACGCCATCAAGCGCGTCGGCCGCGACAAGATCGCTGAGCGCTACGGGAACCTGTTCGACATGTACCAGCGGATCACGGACGAAAATCCGTACGAAGTGCCGATGCGCATCTACCCGGCGGTCCATTACACGATGGGTGGGCTGTGGGTGGACTACAACCTGCAGAGCACCATCCCCGGGCTGCACGTGCTCGGCGAGGCGAACTTCTCCGACCACGGGGCGAACCGCCTTGGCGCCAGCGCGCTGATGCAGGGCCTCGCCGATGGCTACTTCATCGTTCCGTACACCATCGGCCACTATCTCGCGAGCACAAAGCTCGAGCCGGTCGGGAAGGATCACCCCGACGTGAAGGCCGTCGAGCGGGACGTGGAAGAGCGCACCCGCCGGTTCCTTGGCATCAACGGTGCGCGCAGCGTGCAGTCGTTCCATCGCGAACTCGGCAAGATCATGTGGGACAAGTGCGGGATGGCGCGTGACGCCGCGGGCCTCAAGGACGCACTGCAACGCATTCCCGCGTTGCGTGAAGAGTTCTGGCAGAACGTGAAGGTTCCCGGCACGGGCGCTGAACTGAACCAGTCGCTGGAGCAGGCGGGACGCGTCGCGGACTTCTTCGAGCTCGCGGAACTCATGTGCATCGACGCGCTGCATCGCGAGGAATCGTGCGGTGGCCACTTTCGCACGGAACACCAGACCGACGACGGCGAGGCTTTGCGTCACGACGAGCAGTTCGCGTATGTCGCCGCCTGGGAGTACGGCGGGGCAGGGAACGCGCCCGTCCTGCACAAGGAGCCGCTGGTGTTCGAGAACGTGCACCTCGCGACGAGGTCGTACAAGTGAACCTCACCCTGCGCGTGTGGCGCCAGGCGGGCCCCTCCGCCAAGGGCGCGTTCGTGGAGTACAAGGCCACGAACGTCAGCCCGGACATGTCGTTCCTCGAGATGCTCGATGTCGTCAACGAGGAGCTGACGGCGAAGGGCGACGTGCCGATCGCGTTCGACCACGATTGCCGCGAGGGCATCTGCGGCACGTGCGGCATGATGATCAACGGGCTCGCGCACGGCCCGGCGAAGGCGACGACGACGTGCCAGTTGCACATGCGGTCGTTCCGCGACGGGGAGACGCTCACCATCGAGCCGTGGCGCGCCTCGGCATTCCCGGTGTTGCGTGACCTGTGCGTCGACCGCACGTCGTTCGACCGGATCATCCAGGCCGGGGGCTACGTGTCGGTGCAGACCGGCAACGCCGTCGACGGCAACGCCATCCCGGTGCCCAAGCC